>NZ_WRFL01000007.1:0-59314 GCF_009778815.1 Candidatus Bathycorpusculum sp. | reverse complement strand
TTTCAAAGAAGACCGCGATGGTGGATTTAACGCTTAAACTTTGGCACGCATTAACCACTGAAGACATCTTTACAGCATTTCAAAAAACCGCATTACTTATCTTTAGGTGAACACTCTCAAAAATAGAAAACAAAAACAAACAACCAACAGATTCCAAGTTTACCAAAAAAACAAGAGCTAAAACAAAAACAGATGTGACTTTACCGGCTTACTTTTTACCGGCTTTCTTTGCACAAGCAGTACCACAGTATTTTGCCTTGGCATCAAAGGTTGTGAAGGTTTTTTTGCACACTTGACATTTCTTCTCCAAACACTCAACCTCCTCACCGCATAAATGGAGACTTAACGCTAAAAACTTTACTAATCTACAAGAAACAACTATCCAATCAACAAACAACCAACTAACCAAAAAAAGATGACAAAATAAAGAGACAGCTAAACTAAGGGGGGTTGTTTGGGTTTAATTACCAAACGCAAGCTTAGGGCAAACTCGTAGTGGCCTTGATTTTTGCTAACAGCTATGTTAAAACCATCCACATTAACACTCACAGGTTCCCCGCCGCTGGAAAAGTCACGGATATTACCCACAAAATTGCTGATTTGACCAATAATATCGTTGATGTTAAAACTCATACCAAACACCTGCTCTGAGTCAAACACACCATAGAATCATCACATTCAACCACTATATTCCACCTCAGAAACCTACCATACAACAGACAAGAACCGCTTTAAAGATCTGTGACTACACAAAGCCAAACACAACAACTCATCATTTCATAACCTCAAAAAAGCGTTTCAAACATCAGTGTTAGTTAAACAGAAGACCTTTTAAAAACTATGAACAAAGAGTACATGGTGAGTAATCTGAAGATTGCTGTGATAGGTTGGGGATCGCTTTATTGGAATTCGCGAGGTTTAAAACTCAAAGGTCCTTGGAATTATGATGGCCCCCAACTACCTATAGAATTTGCACGTATATCAGAGAAAACACCACTAACACTTGTTTTATATCAAAATGCACCCAAAGTTCAGACACTATGGAATATAGGCGATTTTTCTAATCTAAACGAAGCAGTTTCAGCGCTGGCAACAAGGGAAGCAACAACAGAGAAAAACATTGGATTCTATTCACGACTCAATGGTAGCTGTCGGTGTAATGCTGTTCCAGAGGTTATTGGAACGATCAAAAAATGGGTGGAAACAAAAGGCTTTGATGCAGTTATTTGGACGGATTTGGGGAGTAACTTTTTTGAAACGCTTGGAACAGAACTATCGGAGGATTCGATTTATCACTATGTCAATGGCTTAGAGACCAATGAGAAAGTAACTGAGAAAGAATACATTACAAAAATCCATCCTCAAATCGATACGCCAATGCGTTGTTTAATGCGAATAAAGTTTGGCTGGCGAAGCCTAACGGAGTATCAGCAGGGGTTTTGGCTGAACAGAAACATATTCCTAGTTGCTGATGAGATAGAGCTAAAAAAAGTAAAACGTGAAGAATATGGGCAGGGAACCCAAGACACAGACATGCTAATTTTCACTAAAGCATTAGAGATGCTTGTTGATAGAGATGGGAAAATTTTGGGTGAAACCCTAAAACCCCGTTATGGAATATGGTTAGATGCCGCCAACCAGGCCGCAAATCAATACGAAAACAACCAGACGCAAAAAAATATAACTAACAACAATTAGTTTTTAGCTGTAGGGTTTTTTGCAGGGATACCTTGTTTGATTTTGTGGTAAGTTAGTGGGTTTCGGATTCTTCTACAGATGGGATCAGTGGTGTTGAGGCAAACGCCATGGGTTCGCAGAGTAGAACAGTTGTAGGTAACATAGGGTTGTCCAGTAGTTTTTCCGGCCAAGTTTTCAATCTGATATTTGGTCTTCTCGGCATTAAAGTCAGATACCTTTGAAAACAAGTTGGCAATAGCATCAGTGCTGACGCCTTGATGGAGCAGGTAGGTGACCATGGTTATTCGCTCAGTATGGGAGAGATGGGCACCGCTCTTAGCTCGATCGATAAGAGCTGTAATACAGGGAGGATATTCACCTTCTTCTGCACGTGGACCTATGTCAAATTTTTCTTCCAATTGAGATTTTACTTTTAGAAACTCTTCTTTCAACTCGTCTACATCCGCTTGGATTTCGGGGGGTAAGGCAGTTACCTTGTTATTGAGACTGGTTTCAATTCTTTCCTGAACTTCTTCTTGTAAGAGACGAGATAGTTCTTCAGAACTCACCAGCACCCAGCCCCTATCTAGGGCGCGGTTTCCTAGTTTCCATTTGGAAACTTGGATTAATCGTCCCT
Organism: Candidatus Bathycorpusculum sp.; assembly: GCF_009778815.1. Classification (NCBI taxonomy): domain Archaea; kingdom Thermoproteati; phylum Candidatus Bathyarchaeota; class Bathyarchaeia (SeqCode); order Bathyarchaeales (SeqCode); family Candidatus Bathycorpusculaceae; genus Candidatus Bathycorpusculum; species Candidatus Bathycorpusculum sp. The sequence goes on along the minus strand of NZ_WRFL01000007.1, from coordinate 57,000 downwards.
TGGAGGTATTTTTGAGGAAATTTGCAAAATGTATCCAAGTGCCATAGGTGTCAGTTCGAATCTGCCATTTAAAAGACTTTGCAATCACCGAAACAATCGCAGGGTTTTTTTCTGACTGCAAATATCTTTTGATTATTTTTGCCTCATGCAGTGCATAACGCGTTATCAACAAGGAATCTTCAGTTGCTGAAGCAAGAATAATAGCTGTTGGATAAGAAGCAATCTCTACTTCCATATTTTTGTCAGGCGGCAATAAAGGTTGATCAGGAAAAGATGCCAAGATCCGCTGCTTTGCACGTTTCCTCACCGCAGGGGCATCAACAATATCTTTGAATTCCAACTCTTTTTTAGCTATGAACTCACGTGCCTGCGCAATAAAAGGATACTTAACCATGTCTGCTGTAGCAATTGATATCTTAATACCCAAATCAGCTAATGCATCAACCCTCATATTCCTTCTGCATATAGAACCCGCACAGGTCTTCTTCTGCTATGGACCTGCAAAAGACAAATGGCTTAGAAATAGTCAAGAAAAAAACTAAAATATGCCAATAAAGCTGTATTTGGCGCTAAAACTTCAATTAATACTAAAACAGTTTATTTTTCGATTTTTTCGTAGCTTCGAAAACTCTCCAGCATCCGAATACCTTGAGGGGTTTGGATGAATTCCAAAAAACTGGAAAGTTTTTGCAGGGTTGGAGAGCACAGGATGTGTTCCATGGCGCAGGCGTCTTCTTCAGCGATAGCTTCATCGACGCCCAAAAGGGTAAGGAACGTTTGTAGAGAGCTTTCTCTTTTTTTGAGAAAAACTGCAAGATCGTTGCCTTTTTGTGTTAAAATTACGTTCCGATAGGGGGTATATTTAACAAAGCCCAAAGAGTCGAGTTTTTTGAGCATACTTGTGACGCTTGGAGATTTCACATCGAGCTCTTTGGCGATATCTGTTACCACAGCGTATCCCAGCTTTTTTGTGAGCTCATCTATAGTTTCGAGGTATGTTTCCTCAGTCGTGTTGAGTCTTGCCACACGTTCAGTTTCGCCCATAAGCTCGCTTCCCAGATACTTTCAGCCGGCAGCACTTATAAAATGTATGTTTAAACGGGGATTTTAACCTATCAAACTGATTCTTACACACAACAAGTAATCAGTAATGTAACAATAGTTACTACTTCCAACAGGTATACGGTTAATTTAGCAAAAAGAGGTTTTAGAGACAATCAGCAGGTGGTCTGCGATTGGTCGCAGAGAGAAAGGGAATTGTTCCCAACAAGACCGGCCCTTGCCGGCTGAATTTTTTTCACACAAACACCGCATGATCTTAGTTTATTTGAAGATGCAGTAGAGGGTAAAAGGGGGTAACAAGTTGTGTCTCCAAAAATGGGGCAGAAATCAAACGTTAACAAGCGTTACAGTAGCAAATTTGGAGAGTTTCGGTGTTATAAGGAGACGTTATATCAGTCTCCTCTCTATTTAACAAATGGTTAAACCTTGGAGTTAAGCAAAAAAAGCGGTGTACTCAATCTATGGCAACTACAGGACTAAAAAACTATTCAACAGCTATTCTTGTCATTATAACCTTTACTTTGCTCTGCACCGCTTTATTTTGCCCGATTTCTTCAGCACTACCAACTCGCAGATCAACGCCCATGTTACCGCTCATAAATGTTGCCGCACAGTTGCCAACTTCCCCGTCAGATAATAACTGGCCAATGTTTCGCGGCAATCCTACCAGATCAGGATATTTAACTAACACAACAATTGTTACAACAGGCTGGAACTATTCAACATATAATCCCATATCTTCCTCGCCAGCTATCGCTAACGGTTTAGTGTACATCAAAGGCGAACAGTTACTGTGTATAAACGCCTCAACAGGAACAAAAATCTGGGAATCCACAGTAAATATGGCACAAGAATTTTTATCTCCCGTAGTGTGCGACGGATATGTCTATGTCTGCTCAGACTTTCGAGGTGTAAGCAGTAATGTATACGCATTTAATGCCGCCACCGGCAAACAAATCTGGAGCTCACAAATAAATAATAGTGCATCTACTCCCGCAGTTTTCGATGGAGTACTCTACATAGGCTCAAATAGCGGCAAAGCTTACGCACTAAATGCCCAAACTGGAAAAATGCTCTGGAAACACAACATCGGAAGCGAGATAAACTCATCACCCACAGTAGATAACAATATGGTCTATATCGAAGCAAACGACGGCAAAACATATGCATTGGATGCTTCAACTGGTAAAGAAGTATGGAACCACACAACAGGCATCGAGGTCAAGTACCCCAGAGCATCATCGCCTGCTGTCGATAAGGGTGTTCTCTATATCGGTTCGAATAATAATGGGGTCTATGCTCTAAACGCTAGCACCGGAGAGGAAATATGGCATTTTTCACTCAATCATGCTGTACTTACAACCCCTGCGGTAAGCGACAACACAGTTGTTATACTGACCCATGCCGGTATATATGCTATAAATGCAAATTCCGGAATCGAAGTATGGAAATTCAAAACATCCCCCGAATTCCTGCCAAATGGTCACGAAGCATCTTCACCCGCTATCGCTAAAGGTATTGCCTATGTAAATTCTTATGACTACAACCTCTACGCGCTTAATGTCTCAACAGGTGAAAAAATAGGGAACTTTACAATAGTTGAACCAAAAATTGATGCTCTTACAAGAGTCTCATCACCTGCTGTGTCAAACGGTATCGTATATGTCAGCATCGACAGAACTCTTTTTGCAATCCCCGAATCGACTTTTATAATCACACCCAATCCATCATCAGAACCAGCATCGATCTTCATCTACATGGGCATAACAGGCACTATTTTGGGACTTACGGCAATAGCAATAATTATTCTGAAACTCAAACACAAAAAAGTAGCGTAAACTCCCTTAAACTCCGCCCGTCCATTTTAGATACGATAATAAAACAGTAGACACCTAATCATCACAAAGAAAAGGAAGCAAACAACACCTCCCGCTTAATCTCTTTCTACAAATAACCATTTTGCTCTGGCTTCAAACAGCATACCTCAAGAGTCAAAATCCATATGTCACAAATTTGCCAAGAAAACGCTAAACAGCCATGCAAAAAACCCATTTTTTCCAGTAGGAAAAGAGCAAGTCGACATATAATTACTAAAATAATCAGAAAACGTCTTAAAGTTGTTTTTATGTATGGTTATGCGAAGTTTATATGCCTACTAATCTGCCGCCTGACGCACTCGATAAATGGGAAGAAGTAGAGAACTCCAAGAGTCCTCGCGAGAGAATGGAGAAGATGCAGGAATTTCTAAAGTATGTTCCGCAGCATAAAGGTACCCTCAAACTCCGAGGCGAAATTAAACGCAAAATTGCCATGATCAAAAACGACATGGAAGACAAGAAACGCAAAGGCACAGGCAAAAGCAGTGGAGGACCCAAACTTTTTGTTGAAAAAGAAGGCTCCGCACAGATAGCAATTCTGGGCATGACCAACACGGGCAAAAGCTGTCTAATGCAGGCAGTCACCAAAGCCAACGTTGTTGTTGCACCAACGACATTTACCACCCGACAACCAGTGCCGGGTATTATGGATTTTGGGGATGTTCAGTTTCAGTTAGTAGAAACACCAGCGGTTATGGACGGAAGCGGCGATGGTCGCGCGTGGGGACCTGTAACACTTGGAGTGGCACGCAATGCAGATGGCATATTGCTAATGGTGGATCTTACCCAAAACCCAGTGGAACAACTAGAACTTTTAGTGTCCGAGTTGGAAAAGAGCCGCGTGTTAGTAACCCGGCCTAATGGACGGGTGGAAATTGATCGTCGTCACGCTGGAACCTCTTTGCGTATCATTTTAATTGGTAAACTCATTGGCACCACCATGAAAGATGTTGAAACAATGCTTCGTAGCTACCGCATAAACGATGCGATTGTCAAAATCACAGGTGAAGTCACCCTCGATGATGTTGAAGATTCCATCTTTGAAACCACTACCTACAAAGCCGCCGTAGTTGTCGCCAACAAACTCGATACAAAAGGCGCCGAAAATAATTTGCGCATTCTCAAAAAATATGTGGGTGACAAGATGCCGATCATAGCGATGTCATGTGAACAGAAAAAAGGCATTGAGGAACTGGGCAGAGCCATGATTTCCAGCTTAGGCATCATACGCGTCTACACAAAAGAACCCGGCAACAAACAAGACACCGGACGCCCCTTCGCACTAAAAAAAGGCGCAACCATGGGCGATTTAGCCCGCAACATCCACAAAGAATTCGTCTCAAACTTTATGTTTGCAATGGTTTGGGCAAAACGACTACCCTTTAGCCCCAAAAAAGTCGGCTTAAACTTTGTACTCGACGACGGAGACATCGTTGAAATCCACGTCAAAACCCGAGGCACAACCGAGTAACATACTAAACTTTTGACACGGGCAGTTAAGCTATTGTAGCAAGCTACCAGTTTTTGCCGAAACAAATTTGTTGTCTTTTTGTTTTAGTAACCTCAACTGCACAAATTTTGGGGTAATACGTTTTTGAGAGACAACTTTGTGAGTGGAGTTTCGACCTTTTTTGGGATTTCAATTAACCGCTATTTTATATTTGCATGTTTGACGACGTAGACCTTGGAGAGCAAAAAAAGTAGCTCTCAACGAGATCTCCCCCACCAAATCCGCCACCCGCAACTTCTCCAAAACCCGAAAATACAAAAACAAACAAAGAAACGAAACAAAAAAATAACCCCTAACCGCATCACTATCACCCAAATACACTTATCATTCTCCAACTCATTTTTCATAGCATCAAACACCACCTCAACTAACTCCCGCTCCTCATAGAGCATATAAACTCTCTCCACTCAAAGCCAAATTAGTCAAAATCGAAATCCGCCCCAGCCGACGCTCATCCACCACAATACCGCCCTTTAGTGTCTTTCACCTTGCGCTTTAACAAATTCGATATCGTCTCCCCACGCAATAATACACCTTCAAAGACAAACAACCGCAATATTTTTGGTTGCGTCTTTTTCGGGCAATTTTTGGGCCTCTTTGGGCCTATGCGATTGACAAGACGGCAGTGATAGATTTCGGGCAGTATATTAATACAGGTATAAATTAACTGATGGACTAATGATGGAATAAAATTTTTGGCTACTATAAAAAGAGGGGTCAGGGTGAGACAGCTGGATAGGCGAAGAAGGTTAGGTGAATAAGGGAAGGGAAACTGCCCAGCCATATGTCCCGATGGAAGCATGACACGATGTGAGGATACATCAGTGTGTCATACCTCCATGCCCCTTTGCAAGATACATAGAGGCTTTGTTTGATTTAATGCTAAGCACCAGAACAAACTGTCCAATTATTAGATAAACAAACAGCCGCATCAATACGGTATTGGATAAGTATTGAGCGTTTTATCTAACAATTAGACATACAAACAAATCTAACCGACTTTTAGGTGTTGGCGACGAATAAAACAATCATCTCCCCCATCATTGTGGAACAATATTTGTTTGTCAAACATATACAAATTTATATCAGAATATAGAGTTCCGTAAGGATATACTGTTTTTCCCTTTGGTAGGGTGTTGGAATTTTAGCACATATTTAGCATTGAACTTTATGGAAATTACGCAATATCGTTACAATATTTGCTAGGGATCCTCACGGGGCTAAATACGTACAAAAATTGCAAGGTTTAGTTTTGCCTTTAGCGATTTTTGTTAAATACCCTCTGAAGGGGGTTTTGGAAAATTTGATGACCGATAAATCAATATGCGCTCCAACCACCGTCTACTGTCAGTGTGGTGCCGTTAACAAAGCTTGAATCCTCAGACGCAAGGAAGAGAGCCGCTTTTGCGATTTCTTCTGCAGAACCCTGGCGAGGATTTGTGACCATACCAGATCTCACCCGTGAGAGGCCAAACGCACTAGGATTTTTTATACCAACAGAAATCTCGGTATCTATTGAACCTGGACAGATTGCATTGCACCGGATACCTTTTGATGCATACATAAAGCCAACGTTTTTTGTCAGACCGACAACAGCAAACTTGGAGGTAGTGTACGCCGTACCTGCACGTGAGCCAAAGAGACCACCAACAGATGCAATGTTTATGATAACGCCTGAGCCTTTACTTATCATAATGGGCAAACTTTTTCGAATCAGATTAAAGGGCGCTTTAAGGTTGATGCTCATAACGTGATCCCAGAGTTCGTTTGTTACTTCAGTAACAGGCATCATATCATCCATAATACCTGCATTGTTAACCAAGATGTCTAGTGTACCAAATTCGGTGACAATGCTATCTATGAGTGTATTCATGGTTGACTCATCGGAGACATCGCCTTTACGTGCTATAATTTTGCCCGATAGCTCTGCAGATGAGTTCTCAAGTTCAATGAGACGTTCTAAGCGTCTTGCAACTGCAATAACTGTTGCTCCTTCTTTGGCAAAAAGCAAAGATATAGCCTTGCCCATACCAGAACTTGCACCTGTAACTAATACGATCTTGTTCTCTAGTTTCAACATCTAACATTCCCCAGTTTATTTACGCTTTACCTTAACTAACAATAAGACCAAAAAACATACCGGTATAAAATAAAAAGAGTACAAGTCTCGCAACGGTCTGCGAGTATTACCACATCAGTTAAACGGTTAGAACTTTAGTTAGAACTAAGTGTAAATGGGCAAATTAAAAAAGAGAAGGCAGAGTTGTTTTATCTGCTGGATTGTGCGACGCGTTCGATTTCGTTGCGTTTTGCGACGCCGGCGGATTTGATGTCTTTAGCGGCTGCGAGCACGAGTTCGTCTGCGAGTGTTTCTTGTATGCTGCGTGGGTTGTTGGCTGAAGTGGCGCGGGCACCAGATGTTATGTGGCGGATGGCGAGGTCGATTCTGCGTTGGGGGGCAACATCAACTGAGAGGTGATAGACGACTCCACCGTAGCTGACACGTGTGGTGTCTTCGCATGGGGCGGCGTTTTCTACTGCCTGTACCAGTACATCGATTGGGTTTTTGCCTGTGCGCAGGTTGATTATTTCGAATGTTTCTTTGACAATGTTTGTTGCTTTGGCTTTTTTGCCTGCGTTTTTGCCGCCGCGCATCAAGCCGTTGATTAAGCGTTCAACGATGTTGACTCGGGCTTTGCGGAATCTTTGGTGTTCATGGCGGCCCATGCTGTGGGGGGCAACCATTGGAGTTAGGTTTAGGTATCGTTGAAGTCCGATGTCTTTGACGTTGATGTCTTTGAAGCTCCATTTCTGGAAAAGCTTGATTTCCTGGGGCGGGGAAACAGTTATTGTTTGTGACATAACATTTACCTTGCTGGTTTCTGTTTACGTCCATAGACGAGTTCGTTTAAACTGACGCCGTTGACCATGACAACTTTCCATCTGACACCGGGAATGTCGCCCATAGCACCCCCACGGGTGCCGCCGATGCCTTCTACCACGACTTCATCGTGTTCGTCAACAACGTTTAAGGCGCCGTCTCCGGGGAGGAAAGCAGTTATGGTTCTGCCGTTTTTGATAAGCTGAGTGCGGACACATTTACGAATGGCGCTGTTTGGCTGTTTGGATTCGACACCTACTTTTTCGAGCACAATACCCCGGCTTTGGGGAGCGCCCTGCATAGGGTCAACTTTTTCGTCGAGCATTAACATGCGTCGGTTAAAGTAACGATCGTGCCAGCGGAAATTCTTCCGTTTTTTAGCTAATTGCCTTGCGGCGAATTCGCCTCTTGGTGACTTGGAACCCATACTGTAGATATTCCTTCTTTTTGCACAACCATAGTTCAAACACTCATATTTAAAGGAAACGAAACAGAAACATCATAGCGACACCTAAAGCGTCAGGTTTATCAAACAAACCTACCAATCACCTAAAAAAACACAATTTTCCAATAAAAACTCCGGGGCAGACCCAAATTAGCACCCACAACACAACAGACACACAAAAAGCTACAGGAAAAAAGCCAGCAAAATAACCACAACAACATTGCCAAGAGAGTTAAACACAGAAAGTGAGGAGCTTATTGCTCCAAGTTTGTTTAGCACTTGTTTACCACATGAATAGGTGTGGTGTGTTTATGAGATGAGTTTTTGTCTGCCTTCTTCTATGAGTTTTATGGTTTGGGCTTGCCATGCTTCAAAGCCTTGGGGTGTTGCGGGGTAGGTGTTGTAGTGTGCGCCTAGGCCTCTCATCATGGTGACTGTTAGGCGGAGTTTGTTTAGGAAGCCGACTCTGCGGATGCCGCGGAAGACGCGTTTGGCGGTTTCGGTGATGTTTAGGTGGAAGTCATCGCCCATGCCTGCTTTGAGGACGTCGTCTTCGGTCATGAGTTTTTCGTTCATGCCGTAGTTGAGGTCTTCGTCGTTGCAACTTAGCAAAAACATTTTAAAGATATCAAGGGTGCCCTGTTTTTTGCCATAGGTGTCCATGTATTTTTTGTTATAGTTCCAGAGGCCTTCTTTGGTGGGTTGGTCTTTTTCTATGGCTTCAACGATTTGTTGTCCTGCAAAGTAGCCAGATAGCATTGAGGGACCAATACCGCCGCCGTGGATGGGGTTGACAAGTGATGCTGCATCGCCGACTAGGACAACGCCGTTGCCGACCATGTTGTCGATTGGTCTGCGTACAGGGTCAAACCATGCGCCGCCGGTTAGTACGGTAGAGTTGTTGAACATGGGTTTGGTGAAAGTTGTTTTGTAGAGTTGTTCTTTGGGGTTGGGGTAGCCGGTTTTGCGCATGCAGGTGCCGATGCCAACATTGACGCGGGCGCCGCCTTTGGGGAAAATCCATACGTAGCCGCCTGGGCTGCTTTTTTGGTTGAGATATATTTCGCAGAAACGGGTGTTTTGGGTTTCTTGTTTTAGTTGGCGGATTTCGCGGTAGCAAGCTTCAACGTCTTGGTTGTCTATGTTGCGCTCAATGCCAAACTCGGCTGGGAGTTGCTTGCGAACCATGGCAAAGTAGCCGCTGGCGTCCACTACGACTTTGCTACGTAGCTCGGTGACTTGTCCGGTTTTTGTGTTCTTAGCAACAACACCTGTGACTGCACCCTTTTCGATTATGGGAGAGCGGAAGTTTGTGTTGTCCTGCAACATGGCACCTTTGTCAAGGGCCTTTTTGAGTAGCCATTGGCCAAAGAGGTGTCGGTTAAGGATAAAGCCCACGAAATCTTTGTCGGCTATGGTAAATACGGTGTTTTCGTCGGGGGAGAAGATTTTGATGCCGTCAATGTTGGCGTCTATTTCTCCGCCGGTGGGTTTTTCAAGGCCCAAAAAGGTGAGATGATGTTCGCCTATGGCGTCACCGCAAATTTTTTCTCCGATTGCTTCTTGGGGGCTTTTTTCGATTAGAGTAACTTTTAGTCCTTTTTCAGCGATGGTTTTGGCGGCTAAGCAACCTGCTGTTCCAGCGCCGACAACTATTGCGTCATAGTTCTCCATGGTCCTCTCTCCAATTAACTTTACTTATTACACTATGTTGTGTAAGTAAACCCTAATAAATTAGGAAGTGAGAAAAACCACACCAAGTGACAACAATGAGCACTCCTCTAACGTTGAGCGCGGAATTTCGTAAAACTGTTGAATCTCAGATGAACCAAGTACTTCAAGGCATAGAGATCACCTTTAATCAAATCATAGAAAAACAAAAAATCACCCCCACCGAACTTAAAAACGAAGTTGAGAGCCTCCAAGACACCTTCAATCTTCTCTTCCAGAAATGGAGCTTAGAAATCCTCTACACACTTATGCTAAAAGACACCATAGGTTTTGGAGAAATCAAAAAAATCTTAGGCGTCAACTCCCGCACCCTTAGCGACAAACTCAAGATGCTCCAAACCCACCGATACATAACCCGCAATGTCACCACCGGCCCACCCCTGAACGTAAAATACACTCTAACCATGAAAGGAAAAAACACAGTTCTATTAGCGCTACCACTGCTCTACTACACAAGCTCAACAGAACCAAACGATCTGCCCAAAAAAGACAGATAACTTGGAACGACAGAAAATCCGGTGTATATTTGGCTAACATACAAACATACAAAAGGGCTGTTTGCTTGCAGATGGAAAATGCACTCTCACAACCACACAACCACGGCTTACCTTTGCATATTTATCATATACAAAGATTTATTAAAAAATAAAACATATCAGATGTTTAGGAAATAAAATGGAAACTAAAGAAATGTCATATAAACTTATAGCAGTAGGTTTTATGGCAGTTCTTCTTATAGGGTATAGCTCACTAATTCTCTATTATGGGGTGGCGGTAAGCCTGTCAAGAGGGTTTTTTGGCGGCATAAGTAGTGGTCTAGGAATATGCATTGCAATGCAATTGACGGGCTTAGGGTTATTGCTTATGCTTAGAATTCATCATAAGTCCAAATTAAAATTAAAGCAAACACATGAAACCAAAGTATAGCTAACGAAGGAGCATTCGTGTTATGAATGTGAATAGTCTTGTTTTAGTTGTTGATGTAAGCTTGTTGATTCTTTTATAGTCTCAAATACCATGCAGGTTAGGGTTTTGTCTAGGCCTTTGATGCGGCGGAGTTTGTCTACGACGAATTTGCCGATGGCTTCTACGTTTTCGGCTCGGAGTTTTACCAGCAGGTCCCAGTTGCCGGTTATGATGTGGACTTCTTGGACTTCTGGGAGTTGTGCGATTTCTTCTGCGACGTCTCTTTGGGTGATTTGGGGTTCGTCGTTTTTGCTGTAGGATACTGAGGCTAAGATAAAGGCGGTGGTGCCTAGGTTGAGTTTTTGGGGGTCGAGGATGGCGCGGTATTGTTTGATGATGCCGTGGTCTTCTAGGCGTTTGATTTTGGCAAAGACGGTGGTCAGGGGGATGTTGATTTTTTTGGCGATTTGATTGGCGGTTAGTTTGCTGTTTTCTTGGATGAGTAAAAGAATGGCGTGGTCTTTTTCGTCGAGTTTAACAGCAGGAGCAGTCATGTGTAAATATTACAGGTTTTGGGTATAAAAAGCTATAGGAATTGTAATTTATACAGGTTTTTTTTATAAAAAATTTATTAGTTTCACAGTACAACTTAGAACCAAAAGGGATCTGTATATGCTAAATCAAGAACAAATCGAAATCCCAAAACCCCTCGATCAGCTAACGCCAGAGGAAATCACCCGCAAAGCCGCCATAGGTAAACTCATGACCTACACTCTAAAAAGCCTCACCGACACCTACATCAACAAAGGCTTCCAATGGCTCCTCCCAGTTATGTTAAGCCAAAGCACTGACCCACTCTGGCCAGATCCCAACCTATCAATAGAGAAACGTATCGAATTTGAAATTTATGGCAAACCGGTGCGCACAACCACCAGCATGATAATCCACAAACTCGCAGCAACCTCTACTGCTTATCCTAAACTATTTATCCTCTCACCCAACATCCGCATCGAGAGAGCAGACCGCGCCAAAACCGGCCGACACATCTACGAATTCACCCAACTCGACTTCGAAATCGTAGACGCCACCACCCAAGACGTCTTTACACTCGTCGAGGAAGCCCTAATCACACTCATAAAAGACATAAAACAAAACCATAAAACCGAACTAACCACCCTGGGCCGCCTAAACAACCCAGAAGTACCCAAAGCACCCTTTAAAATCTATGACCGAACAGACCTCGAAGCCAAACACGGCCTCGACTGGGAAACAAACCTCATATCAGAACTCAAAGAACCCGCCTGGGTCATAAACATCCCCCGCCAATTCTACGACTCAGAAGACTTCCAAACAGGGAGATGGGACAACTATGATCTAATCCTACCCCAATTCGGAGAAGTCCTCTCAGGCTCTAAGCGCGAATACCAATATGAAAAAATCATCAAAAAAATGGAACGCGACCAAGTCAAAAAAGAAAACTATAGACGCCTCATCGAGATGGCAAAAGAAGGCAAACTAAAACCAACCGCAGGCGCAGGCATAGGCATAGAACGCCTCGTCGGATGGATAGCAGGCGTCAAACACATAGCAGAATGCCAACCCTTCCCCCGAGCACCAGGAAACGTTAATGAACTCTAACCGTAACTGCTAAACTATGAATCCATATTTAGAAGCCCTACAACCCAAACTAAGCCCCTCAGACTTTAAAAAACTCAGCGCCATAAACAACCCCAACGTACACGAGTTCATCGCAAAAGAAAGCGACCTCTGCGCCCCCGAAAAAATATTCATCTGCAGCGACACCAAAGAAGACATCGAATACGTCCGCAAACAAGCTATAGCCGCCGGCGAAGAAAAAGCCATCCTAAACATGGAAGGACACACCGTACACTTTGACGGTGAACAAGATCAAGGACGAGACCGCCAAGCAACCAAATACCTAGTTTCCAAAGGCTCCACCTTGAGCAAAGCACTCAATCAAATGGATCGCCAAGAAGGCCTCATAGAAGTCAGAGGCCTGCTCAGAAACAGCATGATAGGCAGAACGATGATTGTCCGCTTTATCTCTCTGGGTCCAGCTGACTCCATCTTTACCATTCTTGGACTACAATGCACCGATTCATGGTACGTTGCACACTCCGAATCACTCCTCTACAGACCAGGCTATAACCAGTTTGTGAAAGCAGGAAATATAACTGACTTCCTCAAAGTCGTCCACTCTGCAGGCAAAGTCAACAGCGACATGGTCAGCATAGATTACGCCAAAAAAGCCATCTACATCGACCACATGGACGAAACCATCTATAGCGTCAACACCCAATACGCAGGTAACAGCGTGGGCTTCAAAAAACTGGCCTTCCGCTTAGCCATCCGCAAAGCCAGCAGTGAAGGTTGGCTAGCAGAGCACATGCTACTTATGGGTGTGTTTGGTCCCAACGGACGCAAAACCTATTTTGCAGGAGCATTCCCAAGTGCATGCGGTAAAACCTCCACAGCCATGTTACCCGGCGAAACCATCCTAGGCGACGACATAGCCTACATACGCGATGTCAACTCAACGGCCCGCGCAGTCAACGTAGAGTCAGGCATATTTGGCATTATCCAAGACGTAAAACCCAAAGACGACGCCCTAATCTGGAAAGTCCTAACTAGCCCCGGAGAAATCGTATTTAGCAACATTCTAGTAAAAGACGGCAAACCCTACTGGCTGGGCATGGGTGAAGAACTACCCAAAGACGGCCTAAACTATACCGGCACATGGTATGAAGGTAAAAAAGATGACGCAGGCAACGATGTTCCAGCCGCCCACAAAAACGCACGCTACGCAGTAGCTCTAAAAGCACTCGAAAACGTCGATCCTGAACTTGACAACCCCGCAGGTGTTGAATTAGGCGGTGTCATGTATGGCGGACGCGACGCAAAAGCCTACGTACCAGTTCAGCAAGGTTTCAGCTGGGAACACGGCATCATTGCATACGGCGCATCATTGGAAACCGAAACAACATTTGCCACCATCGGCAAAGAAGGTGTACCTGAGATCAACATGATGAGCATACAAGACTTCATCTCCATCCCTATGGGCAAAAACGTCTCAAACAACCTAAACTTTGGAAGCAAACTCGCAAAACAACCCACCGTGTTTGGAGTTAACTATTTTCTGCGCGACATCGAAAGCGGCAAATACCTCAACAGCCCCCAAGACAAACACGTCTGGATCAAATGGATGGAACAAAGAGTCCACAAAGAAGTAGACGCAATAAAAACACCAACAGGGTACATACCCAAATACGAAGACCTAAAAAGACTCTTCAAAGAAGTCCTCAACAAAGACTACCAAAAAGAAGACTACAACAAACAATTCACCATCCGCATCCCCGAAAACATCGCAAAAATTGAACGCGTACAAAGATTCTACCAAGAAAACGTCACCGATACCCCTCTAGAACTCTTCGGCATACTCTTCCAGCAACGCCAAAGACTAATCGAAGCAAAAGAGAAATACGGCGAATACATTTCACCCGAATGCTTCGAAAAAGAAACCCAAAACTAAAAACAAACCCCACAAGGGTTTTCTCTTTTTATAGTAACCCAACTTTCAAGTTAACAATATAGGAACAACACCAGTTAACCCAATTAAAATTAATAGAGAATTCTGAGACGCCAAAGCGGTAGACCATTACGGGAACGCCAAGAATAAACCAATAAAATCCCAAAAACAGGAATTCAGAGACTAAACTATAGGGCTTAACTCGGAAAAGTTTTGGGTAAAACCATAAATCAAACAATTTTAAATAAACCCCACTAACGCCACAGTTAATTTAATAAAAAAAGAAAAACCATAAGAGAAAGGAAAGGACCAGACGGTGAAAAAACCAGAAAATAAAAATCCCACATACACACTAGACATGACTACTGATGCACAAGGTGACGGCTCAGTTACATGCCCCAAATGCAACACAGCCATCTCACCCGATGATGAAACAGAAGAAAACTATGAAATCATAAGCAGTGAGATCCAAAACGGCGAACTCGCAGAACTAGTACTCAAATGTAGCAAATGTAACAACACCATAAAACTAACAGGCTTCTAGTAAACTCCACAAAACAAACCAACACCAAACACACCATCATAAACTCGATTCTGTAGGTATATATTTTTTTAAATGAGAATTGTCGTGTAAGTACGTTTACTTAGTTTGTGTTAGATGATGACGGATTTACATATCGTGTTGGTACGGCTGGTTTTGTTTAACGGTTATTGCTTTTGTGATTTTTTTTAAAAAATAGAAATAAACCAACAACAATACTGACAATTACAACTATTGGAACTATAAGCACCACATAACCCATCAGACTGTCATCGTCGTCGTTAGGATATATGTTGCTATACTGTGTAGCAGTGTTGCCAGAAATTATACCATCATGTCGGTTAAATGTGCCAGCGTTATATATACCTCCGCCAACGTCAGCCACATTATTAGAAATTACACTATTTCCAGACAAACTAAAATTGCCATCAGGCCAATTATATACCCCACCCCCATTGGTAGCTTGATTATTAGAAATCATACCACCAGACATACTAAAAACACCACTGTTAGACACACCCCCACCTGATTGCATCAAATTTCCACCAACATTATTAGAGATTTCACCACCAAACATACTAAAGATACCCGTGTTTTGCACACCCCCACCATCATTATTACGAATTACACCACCCTTCAGCTCAAAAAGAGGACTCAAGTCATATAGACGACGGTTGTACACGCCAAATCCTATGTTGTTAGAGATTTCACCACCAAACATACTAAAGATACCGTGGTCGCAGTTGTACACACCTCCACCATAGCCAGCATTGGCATTGTTATTGGAAATTTTGCCACCATACATTTCAAATGTGCCCCAATTATTTACACCATCACCAAAATTATTGCCTGAAATCTCGCCATCATACAGAATAAGTGTACCGCCTACACTAACACGTACAAGTCTATTCCAAGCAATAGGATCATTTATGCAAGTTACAACAACACCATCAAGTCTTAACACGCTACTGCTCTCGACATCAATAACAGAAACAGGAAAATTATACTCATTTGGAGTAATTGCAAGGCGACCTGTTTCTCCGCCGATCAGTTTGAAAAACTTGGATGCACTTGCACTTGTTAAGGTAATGTTTTTGTCAACAGGAATAATGAGTGGTTCTGTAAGTGTAATATCGTTAGCAAGAGCAATAACTGTAGAGCCTGCAGCGTTATTGACAGCAGTTCTAAGTTCTCTCTCGTTACTAACTACTCTGTCAGATGCACCCGATACAAAAGGAGAAACACCGCTACTAAACATAGAAATAAAACAAGAAGAAACCAGCACTGTAACAAACAATAGGGAGACAAAAAAAGCCTTATTATAGAAACAACTGGAAGTAGCTTTAGACTTAACATTTGTATACATGAAGGTATCCTCTTAGAGGCGTATCTCCTAATTCAATATATAAGACAATTTATAAATTTTACGAAATAATACTTTTCGGTTTATTTTTAAATTGCCGCTTAACATCGTTTAGGCAAACCCGACAAGATGCGTCCGGTGTGATCGATTTCTCCACGGCGGATACGGGTCGTTGAGATAGGATGATGATTTTGGGCGGGAACCATATCCACCACCACAAGCGCAATAGACCGATAACCAAGGGTAGCTCGTTTTTGGTTAATTATCTGCCCTATTTTCTGGGTTTCTTCACTCACAATTAGAGCCTCAATATCACTATCTAAGAGCATTAACCCATAGGAATCAATTAGCGGTACAATCTGGGCACGTTCAACAAGCCCTTTCTGTGCCAAATAGGCCTCAAGCCCCAAACGTCGGTCTTCATAGGAAGCGGTTTTGTGGGGCTTGTTGATTTGCTCTACAAACACATCAGAAGTTAGACCGATAACAACTGTCTCGCCAACATCAAAAGCCCGGCTTAGAAGAGCTTTGTGTCCGCTGTGCAATTCATCAAATGTTCCACCGACGGCAACCTTTTTGTACGATTTCATTTTATCAGTCTGACGCCCTCAAAATCTATTCGGCTCACTATTACTTGATTGGAAGATAAAGTTTGTTTAAAAGCTTCTGCTACCGAGGAGGCGTTCTCTTCATGAACCACGGCATGCACTACTTCACCAATCATATTCTGCGCCGCCCCAATGGCACCAGCTTTTTCGGCCACTGAAACAAGTTCACGAACACCCTCAGTGGCAAACTCCGCATTCTGCGCGAACAGCCAGCACTGAGCCAAAAAATTCTCCAAACTGGGCTCAGCCAAGATAGCCTCAAGGGCCCTTTGGCCATAAACATTAATCTGCTGCATCCGCTGAGGTGAAGTCAGCACAGGCTTTTTGGGGATTAAGGTTTTATAGCAACCCACAACCACCACATAATCTGGGTTTAGGGGGATGCGATCGATTTTACAAATACCCGGCGCGCCGGGTTCGGTAACCAGTATAAGACCACCGTTAAAAGTCAGTGAGCTCACGGTGCCCAATCCGGTTTGGAGCTGAATTTCAACTAAATGCGCAAGTTTGCCGATTTGGTTGTAGGTTAGGGGCAGATTTAGGACTTCTTTTAGAGCTAAGGCTGTTGTTAGGGCGCCGCCGGCGCTTGTTCCAAAGCCCATACCGATAGGGACATCAATTTGATGTTCAACTGTTACTGCATATTTTTTGGTAACTTGGTTGAGAAGTATTTGGGTTATGGCTTGGGTGACTTTGGCATCGGGGGTTGGTTGATTGTTTATAGAAATTTCAATACTGCTCTCTGTGGCGCCGTTTAGAGTGACTTGGGTGTGGGTACCGCGTTGGAGTCCAAAGCCGCCGCCTCTTGCACCCATGTATTGTAAGTCGGTTATGGGGGTGCCGTTTGGGTGGGTGTTGAAAATTTCAAAGAAGCTGGAGATGGCTCCAGGGGCAAATGCTTTAGCGGTTTTTTTGGTCAATTGTCCCGCCTTTGTTTTGAGGTTTATTTCGGTAACGTAGGGCTGGAAAAGCGCTTTGCACTACTGCGATGATAGGTGGTCCAGCTATTATAATGAATGGGATTTCGGTTGCTATGGTCCAAACAAAGAGCGGTAAAACAAGCGCTACTCCAAAGGGTACTCCGAAATAGTCTAAAAACAGGGGGCTAACAGCCCACACCGTTATCGAGAGTAAAAGACCACCAGCGATTTGTCCAACTATGGCGCCTATGGCGTAGCTACGCCATTCTTTCCAATACACAGAGACTATAGCAATCGCAACTAAACTACCAATTATGGTTAACCCAAAGATAAGTAGAAAGACCCCAGCTGAAAAACCGGCAAAAAGAGTCATGTCGGGGAGGAAAACAATAGAGGGCACTAACAACCCTACAATGGCTAAAGATACGAATATGAGCGCTTGTTTTAGGCTAATGTTTTTAGTGTATAGATATCCTATCAGGAAGAACAAAACAAAGTTTGCCGGAACTCCTGCTACTAAGCTTAGGGGGGCGTTTCCGTGTACAAGCACGTCGCGTATGAATATGCCAATAGCTCCACTTATACCACCAACCCAAGGACCATAAAGTGCAGCAAAAACTGCAGGAATAAGAACTGCGGGAAGAAAACCTATGCCAAAAAAACTAAAACCCGAAGTTACGTAGCCAAATACTGCATAGAGCGCGGAACAAACAACTATTGCAGTAAGGTCTTTTGTTGTAAGGTTGATGTTCAATAGATAGCCCTCTAAACGTTGAATTTAACCTTCAAAAGTTGCAGTCTAAATAAGTATTCCGTATATAACGTTTAAACATGACTATACAAATTTAGAGTTGTCTTAACAAAATATTTTCTGGACTGAATTAACCATTTTAAGGCAGTATAAACGGTCCAAACGGAACAGTAAAAATCAGTTTCGTTGGAACATAACACTAGATGAATAAACAGTTGAATTAACGTATTGTCAATTAATTTTATATTTTTTGATCAAACAGCGAAATAAATAACACAAAAATGGACACTGAACAAGGTATTAAAATAAAAAAGCGGAAAGCCAGCTACAGATTTCTGAAGCTTATTCGGATTCTTTGTCTTCGTTTTTAACTGGTTTCATGGGTTCTTGACAGCAGATCAATGCACAACTCTCGTCACATTCGCAGGGGTTTTCAACGACAACAACAAGACCGCAATCTTCACATTCAAAAGTTTCACCTTTATTTTTTGCCAAAAATTCACCTTCTAAAAATAGCGCTACTAACTATATGGTAATCAAAAAATATAAAATTTTCTGAGCCGTTGCTTTCTGAGATAGAGGAAGTTCAATAGTGTAAAAAGCGTTTGAACCATTCGGTTGCGTATTTGGCGACTTCTTCGAGTTTGCCGGGTTCTTCAAAGAGGTGGGTGGCGTTAGGGATTATAGTGAGTCCATTTTGGTTAGTCATTTGATTTTGGGCTTGGCGATTGAGCTCGATAACCTCTTCATCCCATCCACCTACCAGTAGAAGTGTTGGAGCTTTAACTTGTGAGAGATAAGCGCCTGCGAGGTCAGGCCGGCCACCTCTTGAAACAATAGCGGTCACGGTATCGGATAGTTTTGTTGCTGCGATTAGTGCGGCTGCGGCTCCAGTGCTTGCGCCAAAATAACCCAGTTTTAGTTTTTTGGTTTGGGGTTTGTTTTGCAACCATTGGGTTGCGCCTATGAGACGGTTTGTGAGCAGGTCGATATTGAAACGGTATTCTGCGGTCAGGACATCTATTTTTTCTTCGTTGGGGGTTAGCAGGTCAAAGAGTAGTGTTGCTATGGAGGCTTGGTTGAATTTTTGGGCGACGTATTGGTTTCGGGGGCTAAGACGACTGCTTCCACTGCCATGAACAAATACCACCATGCCTTGGGTGTTTGAGGGTAGAGTCAGATCGCCTTCAACGACTATGTTTTCGATGGGGATTTTTTGGGTTGATGAGAAGAAGGAGGTTGTCAAATTATGACCTCTTGGGTTTGGGGGGTTTGTTTTTTTCTGTTTTCTTGGAGCAGAGTTATGACTTCTTGGTCGCTTGTTTGGTTAAAGTTGTTGTAGAATTGTCCTATGGCTTGGAAGAAATCAGGGGTGTAGAGACATATTACGCGGTCGGTTTGTTGTTTTAGTTCTTGTATGGTTGTTGGGGGTCCGACTGGAATTGCGATGGTTGTGGTTGTTGCGTTTTTGTTTTTGACTGAGGCTAGGGCTGCTTTCATGGTGGAGCCTGTGGCTATGCCGTCATCAACAAGGATAACGTGTAGTCCAGCTATATTGGGGGCGGGTAGGTTTTGGCGGTATGTTTTGAGCCTGCGTGCGATTTCTTTTTTTTGTCGTTCGCTCTCCTCTTGGATGTATTGGTTGGTTATAGCCAAGTAGTTGATGGTGTTGTTGTCCAAGACGGTGGTGCCGTCCTCGGTTATAGCGCCTATGGCTAGTTCGGGGTTGTTGGGGGCGCCTAGTTTGTGGGGTATGATCACATCTATGGGCAGGTTTAGGGCATCGGCGATTTGGTAGCCGACAACAACTCCGCCGCGGGGAATTGCCAAAACTATACCGTTTTGGCCTCTAAAATTCTCTAATGCTGATGCTAAGCGTTTGCCGGCATCTATACGATCATTAAAATAAGCCATGGTAATACCTCAGAAATCTACTTGATAAATGGCAGATTTAGGTATAAAAGGTGGTGCCTGCACACCAAAAATAACATCGCTGGCTATGTTAGTCAAAAGTTAACGCCTCAAAAGTTGGTGTTTAACCTGTTTGTTGATGTTTAATTACATTAAGTCATTATAAGAGGATCTGAGCAGGCTAATGTTCATCAGATGATAGGATCTGAGCAGCTGGATTTGGTTTGGATCTCAGTGAACCCAATCGGTAAGATGTTCCGGGCAGCTAAAATAGGCACACCTATAAAAGAGTCCAGAACAATCATGCCTACATTAAAAGCGGATTTAAGATGAGTGAACAACCAAACGAACAACCACCTCAAACTCAGATAACTAAACTTTTAGTCGATGACCCCGAGAATTTTCAGTTTCATGCTGCATACCTTGTTTATGAGGAGGCCTTTGATAAGGCACGGGACAGCCAAGCAAAAACGGAGCTCAATCGAAATATTTTAGAGTTAAGCGAAAACAAGATTGATACTGAAACGTTTTACATGAATGTGTCTCGTTTTCGAAAACTAGACGTTCCTCGACAGGAACGGTTTTCCATGCAGACACAACGTAAAAAAGACTGGCGCAAAAAGGAACAACGTCAAGACAGAATTAAGCGTCATAAAAAATAGGTAATAAACACTGGGTGTCTACATGACACCCTAATTTTAACATCTAAAAACTAAGCTAAAGAGGTCTTTGCGACAATATTTTTGTTTTCTCTTTGGCTGTTTTTGTTTGACAGCTATTCTTCTTTGTCTTCGTCTTTGATTTTGGTAATAACAATATAACTCATGTTCAATGTATCTTTTTGGCACATCAGCTTTAGCAGAGTTCCCAAAGGTGTAACCACACGCTCCAAGAACCCCGCCACCTCAACCTCAGACAAAGAAAAACCACATTACTCAACTATTTTCTACCCACATCAAATCACACAAGCTAACCGAGATAACCTCATATACTTTTTTGCCCAATATACAGACAAGCAGGCGCCGATATGACCCAAAAAACCAAACACCATACAAAACTTCATGAGCAACCGATTTCGGATCCGGCTAATTCTATGCTTAAGCAAAGAGAATTTTGTAAAAAGTTAAGTCCACGCAAAGGTATACAGGAAGCGTTCAAGTTTCTGGTTCACAATATTGAGCAGATTTACTGCTTAAAGTGCCTAAATCCCAAAGTGTTAAAGATGGAAAGCCGTAAAAATAATTTTTTTGCAAAGTCTAATTACATATTTTGTTTATCAGGTGTCTAAACTATGGATGCCATATTTTTGTATTTAGTGGAGTTTTTAGTATTTATAGTGGCACTAGTTTTTTCCTTCGAATTTTTGATTAAGTGGTATAAGCCATTGCTTTCGAACCGCCCGCTTAACAGAAACAAATCGACAAGATACATACTAGGCTTACTGCCGATAGGCTCTCTTGGTGTTATTTTATTTACCTTAAGAATGTTAGCTTCATTTGATGTTGTGGACAGTTTTATTTACATTTCGATGTATCTGGTTTTAGGGATTGCATGGCTTTTCCTTGGAGTGACACTTATGTCAGGAGTTTTTGATTTGTCATGGCTTGATGATGCGCTGAATTTGAATAATAAAGCTGCTTTAATAGCGGTCGTGGGTGGATTTCTTGGATTAACAATTATTTATTCTGGTGCAAATATCGGGAACGGGCCGGGATGGTGGTGTGTTGTTTTTACCGGAGGATTAGGTCTTGGTGCATGGATTGTTCTTGGGCTTGTAATCAACAGTTGCACAAAAACTTTTGAGCGCATTACCGTTGAGAGAGACATTGGATGTGGAATACGGTTTGGATCTTACCTGTTGGCAAGCGGAATTATTTTGGCGAGAGCGTGCGCCGGAGATTGGACTTCTTTTTATAGAACCACAGTTGAATTTATAGACGGCTGGCCGGTGCTCGTTTTGGCAGGAATTTTGATTTTAGTTGAGCTATACTATATTCATAGAGCCAAATCTAATAAAACTAATAACACCATTTTCAGTTCAATATTTTTGGGAGCTGTTTTTATAGCAATGGCAATCGCGATTGTATATTTGTTGTCACTAACAAGTGGAAACCCAATATATAGAGTAGCACTTGAAGTCTTTTGGAGCCTGCGTATATGAAACACTCAATTAAACTTGAATTGATCCCAGAGGATAAGTACTCCGATTATCGGTACAACGTTATTTTCAAAGCGTACAAATGGGATCCGCAGGTTGGGGACAGTAACACCGTTTCCAAACATGTTATCATATTAGACCCAAAAACTGTTGAACAATTAAAATCATGGGCTGAACAGTTGTCAAGCGAAACAATGCTTATGGAAGAAGAACTGTTAAAAAACCTTTCTTTAGCAAAAGAACTGGGATTGCCCGATAAAATAAGAAAAATGCTTGGCCGTTCGTCAAATTACAATCGAAATAAAAATGTGCGGTTGATGCGTTTTGATTTTCATCCAACTAAAACCGGGTGGGCTATATCGGAGGTAAACAGCGATGTGCCGGGAGGTTTTGCAGAAGCATCTGTTTTACCTGAGATTACCAATACATATTTTGACGGATACACGCCCGCTGAAAATTTTTCAAACATAATGGTTGAAGCCTTTAAAAGCAAAACTAAAGCTGGCGCAAATATAGCTTTTGTTCACGCGACAGCCTACTCTGACGACCGACAAGTTATGCAGTTTTTAAGCGACCGTTTCGTGGAAAACGGCATGAACACAGTTTTTGCTGCACCGGATCATATAAAATGGGCAGATAAAAAGGCGTTTAGCATTGTAGAAGGAAATGAGTGTGAAATAGACGGTATTATTCGGTTTTTCCCATTAGACTGGCTTGTCAGTTTGCCGCGAACAGCGAAATGGCAAGGGTATTACGACTGTGAAACGGTATCCTGCAATCATCCAGTAGCCATATTGACCCAATCAAAAAGATTACCGCTTATTTGGGATAAACTTGGCGTTAAAATTCCCGTATGGAAAGAATTATTACCAGAGACAAAATCTCCAAAGGATATAAATCCACAAAATACTGATTGGATTTATAAACCGGCACTGGGAAGGGTTGGTGAAGGAATTTCAATCAAAGATGCAATCAGTAAAAAGGAACTATCAGAGATTGAAAAGTCTGCGCGTAGGGATTCAAAAAACTGGGTTTCTCAGCAAATGTTTGAAAGCGCTCCTGTTAAATCGGTAAATGGTGAAAATTATCATTTGTGCCTAGGCGTATTTACGATAGACGGAAAATTTGCAGGAATTTATGGAAGAATCAGCTTGTATCCACGCATAGATTCTAACGCGGAGGATATTTCGGTATTGGTATCAAAGGAGAGCGTATAATGAAAGACAAAATGGGCATGTATAAAATTTGGGCTCCAGACAACGTTTTGTGGACGCAATGGACAAAACCTGTGTTATTTACAAGTTTGCTATGTAATAATGATGACAATTACGAGTTAAAAACGCCTAATTCTAACCATATGCAAATGGTTGATTACAATGCAGTTATTATTGTAGATTTACCCGGAAAAGAAAGTGTTGACGAAGGACTGGCTTTGGCACAGTGCGGATATAGACCAGTTCCTCTGTACAACGGAGTATACTGTAATTCAAAATTTTCAATGATTGTAGATGTACAAGGCATTGCCAAAGCACTGCAAGAGGGAACCGATATACTGTCTTCATTAAATATCAAAGCGGATGCTCCACCAGTATTTCTATTAGATTCTAACAGAATGACAGGACAAGGAAAACAACCGGGCAAATATGATAACCGCTGGTGTGTTTTTCCGCAGGATATGCCCTCCGCCTCTTTTCTGTTGAAAAGCGGTATTCAAAAAATTATTGTACGCTCCACAAGGATTCAAGAAGATTTAGCACACATCTTATTACGTTATCAAAATCAGGGCATCAACATTTTCTTATGCGATAATGATGAAAACCCAAAGGAGATAAAAGTTTCAAAACCGTCATTGTTTATGAGCATTTTTTACCGTTTCAAGGTAACTCTCGGCTTAAGCCGTAACGCAACCGGCGGATTTGGCGCAGTTATCCCCGAACCGCAAATAGGCTGGTCAAACAGGAGATATTATATGTATGGATAGACTTTGGGACAAAACTCTTTGAAACCATTTGCATAGTTTCCCTTTGAATACCCAACCATTTAGCTAAGAGAAGTTAAAATTTAGCTATAGCTTAAGTATTTTGGGCTGGATACATAAATTTTTGTAAAACACCAAACACAAAGCAAAAAACAGGTGGTTTAGGGCAAGCCAGTTATGGAAGAGAAGAAGAAACAGAAAGAGATTGATCAGCTGTTTTTTTCTTGTGTGTAAACACAAACCGCACAGCCATGATCAACACCGCCAATAGGAGAATAACCTGCAGAATAGTCCAATTATTCACCAGTCCCATTGGACAAGTCATATCCTCAGTAAATAGAAAAACAACAATACCTGCAACACCCATGACAAGTGCGGCAACTAACCAATAATTAAAGTGATTGTTTTTCTGTTTTTTGGTTCCTCGCTGGCTTGTGATTTCTTTTGCTTTTTCTTATGTTGCAACAGAACACAAACAACTACAACGATAGCCAATATGAGACCCACTACACTTAGCACTAGGTTTACAAGGGCCCACATTTGTACGGGTTCGTCAGTGTCATTGCGTAGAAGTAGTATTGTGCTTGGCGAGGACGGAGTTGCACTTGGAGCTGGAGGTGTCAACCAATATTCACCTAAACAGCCACCCAATCACAAAACAACCAACAACAACCCAACAACAACCCAACAACAACCCAACAACAACCCAACAACTAAACAGACACTAAACCTAAGACAAAAACAAACCACAAAACAAATGTGTATACCGACTGCCAACAACCAAAGCATGGAACCAAAGCTACCAGAATCGACACCTTGCTAAGATGCAGATATTTTGATTCTTAAACGTGAATTATAAAATCAAAGACATCTATTCGCCGACTTTTTCCTAATCTCTTCCTGCTGCTGGGGTGAAAAAACCTCTTCGGCACATACAGGGCACCTCAGAGCCGCCACATCATAAAGCACCACATCGCCGACTTCTAAATCAAACACTACCTCAACATATTCGACACAACAAATAGGACAGAGCAAAGCACCTGCCTTTGTATCTTTGCCTTTGGCACCATCAGGCATAATCCGCGTTTTGTCATCTGCCAGGTCTATCACCACTCAAAACAGCGGCGCACTAAGTAATAAATAACAGGGTATATTGTGATCCACGTTTATATGACACACCACAATTTAGTCAAAACCAGCAGTCCATCAAGCATATAGTCCTCTAGAGGTAACTTTTACCGCTAAACAACGGTGTTGATAGAACAGTTATACCCGCAATTTTTACACTGATTCTGTTGTTGTACCGTCTGAGTTTATATGCAGGTATCAAGTTTAGCCGCTATATGTTACTCTGTAGTTTTTTGCCGCAACAGCCGCAGAAAATGGCATCAGAGGGATTTTTTGCCCCGCAATTTGTGCAGATTATGATATCTGTTTGTTGAGATGAATTTTGGGAGGGCTTTTGGTGCATTTCTTCGTTGACGTGGTTAAACGCTGTCTGTATTTCATGTGCTGCAAAAATGAATGCTTTTTCTAGTTCGATACCGGTTTGGTAGAGAGCTGTACGCAGTGCATCTGTGGGATAGTCGGCGTGGGCGGTTTTGCCGGCTTCTGTTTTGGTGCCGCATCGTGCACAGAAGTAGGCGTCATCGGGGATTTGGGTGCCGCATTTTGAACAGTAAACCATGTTTGTTACCGCTAAGGGTGGGGTGGATTAGGATTTAAGGTTTTATTATCTTCTCGTTATTATTTAGTAGGGGGTTTAGGGTCTTTTTTTGAGTGTTGATTCGGTTTTGTCAAAGATGTATTGGTTGTAGTGTTGGGTATAGTAGAGTTGGAGGTATTCAGTTGCGAATTGGGGGTGGAAGGGTAGATCTGAGGGGGTTAGTTTTTCTTTTTGTTGGAGTTGTTGGGTTATGGCGGTTTTTGCTGTGGGATAGTTGAGGAGGAATTCTTTGCGGTCGGCATATATTGTAAGTGTTTGTATGGCTTCATTGAGGTGGTTAAGAGATAGGGGCAGGTTTTCTAGGATTTGGTTGATGGGGTATTTGGTGGTGTTGGCTATTATTTGGAGGGTTTGTTCTAGTTGTTTGTGTAGGGGAGTGTTTTTTTCCCAGAGGTAATCTTGGGTGGGTAGGAGTTTGTTGATGGTTTTTTGGTCGTGTGTTAGGTTGGTGTGGATTATTGTGAGGATGCCGTTTGATATGGTGATGCAATTTTGTACGTCAGTGGTTAATTCTACGACATCGTGTAGGGTTAGTTTTTCTTTTTCTGCGCGGTGTTCTGCGGCTGTTTGGATGTCTTTTGCTTTTTTGGCGTAGTTGAGTACTTTTTGGGTGTTGCTACCAAAAGCTTGGGATAGTGTTGTTTGGGTTTGGTTGTTTAGCAACAGTAGTTGTAGGTTTGCTATGGGTTTTAGTGTGTGTTGGAGGTGGTGGTTGGTTGTTTGGATGTCTGTGCTGTATTGGCGGGTCCAATTGTTGAGGGCGTTGTAGAGGGCTTCGAGGGCTATCCAGGGGGCTTGGTTTGTGGAGAGTTTTTCTTGGGCGAATTCGATGGCTTTGCTTTTTTTGGGCAGGGTGGGGTCGTAGAGGGGTTGTATGATGTTATAGATGGGTGTGGCGGTTGTTGTGACTTCTTGGGTTAGGTTTTTGGCTGTTTGGATGATTTGTTTGATGGTTTCTATGCGTTCTTCTATAGGCATATCTTTTTGGGGGTTTATGTTGAGGGTGGTTTGGATGGGTAATTCTGCGTTTTTGAGTTTGCCAATCCAGTTTGCGAATTCACAGGTTGAGAAAACTTGATATTTGTAGAGGAGGTTGTTGAGTTCTACTTCTATGGTTTCATGGTCTTTATTGAGTTTGTCTAGGTTTGTGAAGTGTTCGTCGAGTTCTTGTTGTTGGAATTCTTTTAGGGTGGCGCGTTTGAGGGTGTCTTGGAGGGTTTCTTTTAGGATAATTATTTTGCCTTCGGGCAGACTTGCATTTACGGGAGTGTTTTCTGTTACGTTTTTGATTTGGTTTTCTAAAGTGAGGGTTTTATCTAGGAGCATTTGGGCTTTGGTGGCGATTTCTTGGTTGGTTGCGCGTTGTTTGGGTGTGTTATCCATAAAAAAGATGGGCAGGGTTAGAAGCAAGGTTGTAAATATGCCCAGAATCATGGTTGTGACAGTTATATCTGCACTAAAGGCTAGCTGGGTTTGAAGTGCACTGGCTAGTATGAAAAATAGTGCAGCCGTAAGAGTTGCTGTGATGCAGGGTAGAGTTCTATCGGCTGAGCCGAGAAAGTTTTCTTTGATAAGTATGCGGGTTAAAAAAAGCATAGCGGCCACCAAGCCGGCGATTATGATTATAAATATGACAATGCCGGGAATTGAGTCAAGATATTGGGTCAGGACCTCAGTTATGGTGCGTCCGGTCCAGTCGGGGGTCCAGGTGGTTTGGCCGGTAATGTTGTAGAGGATTTGTGAGCTGTCATATAGGCGGAATTGTGACATGGAGCTTGTGAGATCTTGAGAAATTGAGCCCAGCGATACAAACAGGGGTGGTGCGGAGCCAGGAGCAGCCCACCAGTCGCTTTGTTCAATGAGTAAAACAGTGTATTGGTAGTATTGCAAAAGTTGAAGCGGTACAGAAAGCAACGCATAGTAGATAAGGGTAAGAGAAACAAACTTTTTAAAAAATACGGCTGAGGCTAAAATTAGTGGTATGGCCAAAAAGAGGGTTGGTTCAAAGAAAAGCGCCACGACGGACAGTATACCAAAATCGATGGCCAGTGCACTCCGGTAGCGGTTAAACAGGGCAGGCAGAGCTGTGAACAGCACCATCCAAATCACTATAAATGCAATACGTATCGAGGTATCGCCTAGAAATGAGATAAAATAGAGTTCAGATAGATGAAAGATTAAACCTAACCCAATGACTGCGCCGCCTATGGGCATACCAAATTGGGGTTTTTGGTAAGTGATAAAAGCTACTAGAAAAGCCAAAAGTATCGGCAGAGGCTGGGGAAACAGGGGTAAAAAAGACATACCTAAACTCATGGCGACCATGGTCACCGCAAAAGTGAAAAGTTTAAACGCGGTTGTTTCAGCTTGGCGTTCGCGTTCGTCTGTTTCGTTTTTCCTCTGTTGTCTGGCTTTATTCCAGCGGCTTATGCCCGAAAGCTTATGGAGGGGCTTTAACAAGCAATATACCTAAACCTTATTTTATGTAAACTCCTCTTAAAGGTTATGCAGGTACGCCCGATGAGGGATGGAAAAAACACATTTAATATCCTTTCAAGTATTGAAAAACACATCGAATCGCTAAAACCTCTGCTACCTAAACAGCTCATAGTTTGCATCGGTGAGTACCCCATAAAAACAGTTCTAAAACAACCCACAGCAAACAGTGCCTTACCGATTTTTATTGAGAAGTCAAGTGAGGATATCTATAAATGGATTCCACACAACTACACCCCCCAATTCGTACGGGGCTTTGAAGATGAGGACATCGATACCCACTTTTGGTACGATGTGCTCCCCGCCATAGCCAAAGATAGCACAATTATCGAGAGCCTAAAAAACAAGCCTACTGAGAAGCTACGAAGTGCCTTAATTTTTGCATCTGTTTGGGATGGCGTTGGCAGTGCCGCAGTACCAAGCCTCACCAGCAAATTCAGAAATCAAAACATTGATTCCCTATCTATGGTAGTGTTACCCTCAAAAATCCAGCCTGCTGATGCCCACTTTAATGCCTATGCCTCTTTGCAAATGTGCCTATCAACCAAGGGATCGACTGTTTTGCTCTTAGGCCGAGATGAACTGGAAACGTTTGAAGGATTGGATCGAGAAGGCACACCTATCAAAGGTAAAGAAGTTGTTAATTATCTGCTTAGCTTGTTTTTAGCTAAAGAACTTTTGGTACCAGAAATAACAGAACTAGCCCGAACCTTTGATATCAAAATGTTTGGTGTTGCAACAGTTACAGCTGTCAGCTACCGGGTCTATGGCTCCTTAAAAAACATGTTAAATGTTGCACTGTTAAAACCGCTTCTAAGCTTTGAGTTATCTAAAGCCTCTTTGCTCTATGTGCTTTTGCGAATGCCCTCAAACCTCAAAGAACAAATCCCAAGAACCGAAATTGAACTAGCCATCACTATGTGGTTTAAAGAAAAAACCAGTCTCCAATCTATCCATATTACAGAACCTATCTATACTGAGGATATGTCTGATCGCATAGATATGGTGCTTTTCATCGGCGGCTTTGACATCAACAACATGTTTGGAGCACAAGATACAAAGGTGCAAAAACTCAAAAACAGCGCAGTTGAGAAGGGGTATATAACTAAAGATTGGCAGTTACTTCTCAAAGTTGACGAACCAAAAGAACCCAAGAACCCAACATCCTCCGAAAACCAGATTACCACCAAACCATCAGCATCAACAGAACAGAATCAGCTCATAGAAGAACCCCAAACTATAAACAAACCAGATCCAACCATAGAGACAACAACCGACTCCGCCCAAACAACAACGAAAGCAAAAGTGAAAACAGGAGAGTAGACCAATGGGATATAGTGTTGATTTGAATCAAATACCGCTTCTCCAATATATGGAAATTCTAAAAAAACAAAATTTGTTACCGGGTCGAAAAATACTATTGATGAATCTTGAAGAGAATTTCCACAAAATATCAGCCGCTGGTATTGATAATTTGGCTGAACTTAAAAACAATATAACTTCGACGCCGCGGCTTGTAGCATTTGCCGCAAAAACAGGGGTACCTGAAAATTATCTGACCATTTTGAAAAGAGAAATGGGCAGTCTGGAACAAAAAACTGTAGCTATCACTGATTTCCCAGGCATTTCGACCAACACCATCACCACTCTTTTGAATAAGAATATAAAAACATCAAAAGAGGTATATAATTTTACAATCAACCCCAACAATACAGCCATAGCAAGCCGGGAAATGGGCATTGAGGCTAACGAACTGCAAGAATTAAGCAGTTTGTGTAATCTTGTTAGAATCAACGGCATAGGACCAATCGCCGCAAAAACTCTATACGAGAGCGGCTATAGAAGCATTACCGAAATTGCCCAAGCAAAGGCAACGGAATTGCTTGAGCACATGAACACAGTTAATGCGAACAGACAATATTATAAAGCTAAACTTGGCGAAAAGGATATGCAGTTTATCATTGATGCAGCAAATATGATTCTAAACAGAGATAAATAAAATTTAGAGCAACACTTAGAGTTGAGACAACTCGAGAGTTACACTCTCGGAATTATTGCAGATGTCTAAACTCGTTTATACTCAAACACTTACTCGAACAAAGAGGGCGAAATAGAGCCCAATTCAGTTGTCAAGGAATACTTGACAGTTCAAAACGAGAGCTATCGGTTTCAAGAAGTGTCAAACACTACAATCTTGATGTTTTTTTCGGTTGGATATCGATCAAAATCTCTTCGGGTACTTAGTTTAGGCGGTGAGCTTGGAGGTTCTACGCGAGCATCTTGTCAAGGGCGTTTCGATATGATGACTTGCTAAAAAAATCAGGGCGGCAACTATTGGCACGAACTTTTAGAACGCATCCGCGATATTGCTCCAGTGAAAAGTTTTCTATCGCCAAATACCGGATCAAGAAATTGCAAAGATAAAAAAAGAGAAAAATCAGCAGACGAAGTGAATTATTTTAACTCTTATAGCCTACATGAATATTCCTCATTTGCATCAGGGAACCTAAAGTAACTTGCAAATTAACTGGTTGAGATGTGTTAACCTCACATAGTGTGCCATTCCATTCTGGTGATAAACTATCGCCATGCGGGTACACCATCATGTTTTTGATCGGTTTGTATTTATTAGCATCCTTTGTATAAAGAAGAGCATAATGTGTCGCAACACCTTGATTTAAATAAGAGTTAGCTGTGTGATACGAGGCGGTCACACCGTTGTGTGTAATATTTATGGTTGTTTGCAAGTTACCAGATGGGTAAGGTGTACACAATATATTTGTTATTGCATTTTCACGTTTCCCACGTTTTATACATAAAAATCTGTTGCGACCTGACGGGAAATGCAATAAGTTTTTTCCATAACCGCCTATAGGCAGATATCCTGGAGGACATTTAGTTTCAGCTTCCTTTAGGGTCATAGCAGATATAACCATTATATCTGTTATAAACGTCTCTTCTTCTGTTGGTATGATTTTACCGGCCATGTGATTAAATGTTTCCTCAATCTTGTCACGTCTGTCGTTGTTTTTACAGAAGGTCCAGATTGGAGTCAGACTGTTATAACTTGTTATGCCACAAGGGGCACATTTTGTTGGATCGTCAAGGGAAGCACACCAT
The DNA here is from genome assembly GCF_009778815.1 of Candidatus Bathycorpusculum sp. NCBI lineage: Archaea > Thermoproteati > Candidatus Bathyarchaeota > Bathyarchaeia (SeqCode) > Bathyarchaeales (SeqCode) > Candidatus Bathycorpusculaceae > Candidatus Bathycorpusculum > Candidatus Bathycorpusculum sp. The sequence goes on along the minus strand of NZ_WRFL01000007.1, from coordinate 25,469 downwards.
GATTTATACTCGCTACTCAAATCGTCAATTCCAGCGATTGCAAGAGCATTTCCACCAATAACGTTTACATTTAAATCACTTCTTGCGGACAGTTGACTTGCTTTTGTTTTGTATTCAGCAGATGCTGAACCGCTCACAAGAGCATAGGATGCTACAACTTCAGCTTTTATGGTGAGGTTCGTATCTTTAACTGTTTTTTTTGTTGTATAATTTAATTCAAGCCTGCCACCAAGGAATACCTCTTTAACAAGGTGTGTTCCATATTTGTTAAACAGAGCCACAGGATCCATAGAACTGTTAAGATCCGCCACAAATTCATCCGTAAATTTGTATTTGTTTTCTGATATATCTATCGTTTGTCTATTTTTTACAAAGTATGCATATAGCTTTGTATATGCTTTTTCTTCATGGTCTGTAGAGCTTTGTGAAAACTCTAATGAGGCTGAACCAGAAAACAGTCCGTACGTACCTTTTACCTGTAATTTTGCATTGAATTCTTTATAAACGTCACTTACTGAGCTTTCCGTTATAACTACAGTGTTGCCAAATATGTTTCGATAGTTCTTAACTTCATTGTCATCAATATCAAGTATCTTGTCTGCTGCGATCATGAATTGAGGACTGATATAGGGGCTTTCAAGAACATTATAGCCCATTCCGACACAAACATAGGATTCAGGTATAGGGGAACCAGAACTTTGTATAGTTTGAACAGACGTACGTTCCAAACTTTGTGTGGTTGCTATACACGCCAATTTGAACTTATTATTCGTTGAAGAATTTATCGTTGATTGATTTACAGTCAGATTACCCAAACATAATACACCTCATTCATGGATTATTGAGTAAACATTTCACAGCATATTTCATAGAGGTCGTTCCATTTTTTGGTGTATAGATCGCATCCAATGTGTTAGCATAAAGTTGGTCGAGATTTTGATCATCTATGGTATGCAACCCATAATTGGGGTCATATAAAAAGTAGGTTTCACCGTTTTTCACTAACGCGAGGGCGTGGTTGCTTAAAATATCGGGCGCATTAATATGCTGTACAAACCTATAAACAATGAGATGCGCCTCATTTAGCTCTTTAATTGAAATATCTTTACCAGAAACAAATGCAAATCCACTATCAACAGTGAGACGATTATTGGTCATTTCTGGCACAGCCAGCAACGCTTCGCTAAAAGGATCAGCATGGGTTCCATATTCACCTATTCTATATTTTCCAAATTTTTCTGCCATATCTATGGCGTTTTTAGCCGCAACAGGAGTGTCATCAGTCAATTCATCAAATATGATGTGCGCACGACTGGGATTTTGTTGGTTATTAGTTAGATACTTCAGAATGTAATTTACTGCTAATCCCAAGCACATGCCAGTTTCTATTTTAGCTATATGTTTACGAGCAGTAATGCGTTGTATGATTGCATTTTGGCTTTGTTTTGCAGGGTTACCATAAAATGTAATGCCGTTAACATTATGAGACATAACTTGTGAAACACCTCTATTATGGAAAGAGTTCCGTGACTATTTTTGCGGTGAATTCTGGGAATTTTATTTGCCCAAGATTTTGCGCTTCAGCAGTTGTTCCGGCTATGCTCAAGTTAGGGCGCCTCCAAAGGTATCGCGTGATTTTTTTTGTTGGAGATGAGTGTATTGATTTATGTTTTCATCATCAAATAGTTTTTTTATATTTATCAATCCCAAATTTTTCCCCCGAATTTTATTTTTATATACCTTTATAACACTCAATCACATAACAATAGATAAATTTAAGTTGAATGAGATGTTTATGAAACAACCTTTGAAGTCAAAACCCATACAGGTTTTCGACGAAAACAACACAAAATGCAGAGTTCCAGCGATAAATAAAGGTAAATGTACGTATGTATGAAGAAACAAAGTAGATGAGGGTTAATTGTTGTTTTAGTTTATTCTTTGGGGTTGTTGATGTTGCTATTATTGATTGGTGGGGTATGGCCGTTGTTGTTTTGGTTGATTTCTTTAATGATGTTTGTGGCATATACGCTGTGTTCGAGTAGAAATGAACGTGAGAGGTAGCGTTCGAAGTCATTGGATTTGCTGTAGAGGTTTTGCATTTCGTCAAAGGCTTCCATGTCCTCAGCTTTACCGCGTCCTCCAACGACTAGAACTCTGGTTATCCAGGGGTCTCTTGATTCGACGACACGCACAGTTACGGTTCGAGAGACCTCGCTTGTCACATAACCTGCTAGTGCGGTGTAGACTTCCTGAGACATATCCTCGGTCCACATATTGGGTGGAGTGGTTATGGTTACCCAGATGTAGTCGGTTTTGTAGGTTGGTTTATAGCCCATGACGCTTGGGGTTTTGAAACTGCGAACAACGCTTTTTATGTAGTCTTTAAAGTGGGCCATATCAAGAATATCCTTGAAGATTACGTCTCGGGTTAGTCCGTCTTCTTGTTCGGTTAGGATTTTAAAGATTATTTTAAGCTGTTCGCTCTCGGTAAGATCGGCTGATTTTTCGTAGTAGCGTTTAGGAGCAACTATCTCGGCGAGTTTAACTTGATATTCACGGTGAGCATCAACGATTTTGTTGAGGCGTTTGCGATAGGGGGAGGTTAATTCGAAGCGTTTAGCGAGTTGTTCGTAGAGTTTGATTGTGGCATCGACTTGGTCGAGGTTTTCTATGGCGATGGCTTCTTCTTCGCTTATACGTCTTAGGTCGCGGTCTAGGTTGCGGAGTTTTTCGTGGGCGTAGCGTTTTGAGCTGAGGAATTTGCGCATTTGTCGCTCAATGCGGGTTTTATCGAATTCTTTGCGTTTTTTTATATCGGCAATGCGTATGGCTTCGTTATCATAGTCGCCTCGTTTTCGCATACGTTTAGCAAGGATTTCGTGGATGTAGGTGAGGTGTTCATCGATCATTTTGGCTTCATCGGCGGGTGTGCGTAGCATTAGTTGGATAACTAGATAGATTATGTCGAGTTCTTCTTGGATGTCATTTAGTTCTTCGAGTTCGATTTGGCATTCAGGAAGGACTGTGTAGTATCGTATGAGGGCTTCGGTGATGTAGCGGGTTTCATCGTAGAAGCGTAGTGTGTTTAGGGCTTGTTCGGCGAGTTCAGAGATGTTGACTAAATCTTCGAGGACTTTTTTTTGGCGGAGTGTGAATATTTGGGAGCTGGGGATTAATTGGTTTAGGCGTTCGACGATGTCTGCTTTGTGTTCAGAGAATTCTAGGTGGTTTTTGGTTAGGGTTGTTAGGAGGGTTTCGAGGTTGTCTAGTTTTCGTGAGTCGGTTTTTTTGAGGGTTAAATTGATGATGGATTCTTCGATGGGTCCGATTTTTCCCATAAATTTGATGGTGAGCAGGTATTTCATGATGTCGTCGAGCCAGTTTTTGGCTTGGAGTTCGACGCCTTTAACATGTAGGATGACGTCGTCTTCGAGGCGGGGGTTGCTGTTGATGATGTTTTTTAGTTTGTCTTCGAATTGGTCTTCGTTGTAGATACCGGTTTTTATGAGGTAGTTTTTGAAGAGTTCTCTTGCTGTATCGTTGTCGACTTTGATGACGTTTTTGATTTCGCTTAGCAGCTCTAGTTTTTCTTTTCGGGATTCTTGGAGCAGGGTCATGCTCTCAAAGCTTAGTTTGTAGGCAAAGAGGTAGTCTTCAACTGGATAGATGACTTTGGTCATACTTAGGGTGTGTGCGGAATTATTTGTTAGGCCGACCTCAGTGCCTATGCCTCCTAGGAGATCTGCTAGGTCAAAGTCCATAAGTACATAGAGCAGATCAACGACCATGTCATCCATTTCTTTTCGGGCGGATACAATGTTGCCGACTTTGGAGAATGCTGGCAGCAGGGGGAGATAGATTAGTGCGTTGAGGGGGTTACGGTATATTTCGCCGTATTCTTTGACGATGTGTTCGTTGTAGTCTTTGTTTATCAACAAGGAGAGTTCGTTCATAGCTACAAATGCTGAGCAGCCCTTTGCGGGTGGGTCGTCTCCGCCGCAGGGGGTGATGACAAAGGCGATCATGGGGACGCCTGAACCTAGAATTTTTCGCAGATGACGTGAAAAGTCGAAGAATATGCCGCTTCCTGTGCCGCCGCCCATGCCATAGACTAGAACAATGGTTGGGGTGACAATGGAGGAGAGCGCTTGTTCTTTGAAGGTGTTGATACAGTTTCGGATAATACCTAGCTGGTAGTAGTTGAGGGCATAGATGGCTTTTGCTAGGGCGCGTCTGCGTCCGGCGCCGCCTGCCATGGGGGGAACGGCCATGGTGGAATGTAGCCAGGGATGGTAATTGGTGAGTTTGGAGCCCTCGCCTTGTACGTATTCGCCGTATTTTTGGTTGATAAAGTCGAACATGGCCTCAGCGGTGGGGAATTTGACTGATTCTGCGACAAGGCGCCATCGTTCCCGGGGGACTCCGGCTTTAAGGAGGGAATGTGAGATTTGTTCGTGTGCTTCTTGGAGGCTTCGGATTTCAGGATCAGCTATATCTATAGCTAAAAGAGAAAGACGGGTCAGGTCATGTTCGATTAGTTCGCGGGTTTTTTTGTTAGTTAAGAAGGATTCAACGATGTTTGTGCCTGCGGAGCCTAATCCGATGAGTTGAACACTGTTTTGGTAGATTCGCGTAGTATCACATCCCGATTAAATTTTTGAGGCGTTCTTTGACTGAGTTGAGATTGGCAGACATGGAGCGATCGATTTTGGATGCTCGAAGGGTTAGGCCTTCTAAGTCTTTGATTTGGTCTTCTACCACAAGGGTCATGTAGCTGACTTTGCCGCGGATTCGTAGAAATAAAATTGCAAACAGGACTGCTACGACGGCGGCAGCTATGATAAGGGGTAGAAATAGCATTTGCATAAGAGAGCTTGCGGGTTCGTTTGAGACGTCTAAACCATTTAGCAGTGCAATGGCGTTTGTGACATCGCCGTTGTCAGCTATATTTTGGGAGGTTTTTAGGACGTTTTGATAGATTTGGATGTATCCTGGGTCTATGCCGTTGGCTTTTAGGGAGTCTAGTTTGTTTTCTTTGTCTGCTAGAAGGGTCAAGTAATGGTTCATGTCTGCGCTGGTTGCTGTTATGGTGATTGTGTCAAGTGGTTCGTTGCCTGAGGGGCCATAGAGGCTAACAGCGGTGAGGGGTTTTGATGCGCTGTTGGTTGTGGGGACTTTTCCATAGAGGATCATTTCAAATTCGCCGGTTATCCAGTTAAAGGAGGTGGATTGTGCGTTTGGGCTAAAAGCAGAGCCTAGGTTGTAATCGTTTTTGTTTGGGGCTTCCCAGTAGGGACCTGAGGAGGGTTTGTTTAAGCCTGAGGTTAATTTGAGGTTTCCTTCGCCTGAAGCGAGGACATTGACTGTGAAGGTGATTTTAACTTCGGCTCCAGGTAGAACTGCGCCTGAACCAGTTAGTTGATTGGTTGTAGCGGAGTATTGGACTAAGATTTGTCCGGTGGATACATCTTCGATTTTGTAGTCGGTTATCCACTGTCCCTCTCCGGCAGCTTGGACAAACGTTAGGGAGGTTAAAAATAGAGTAATTAAAAACAGAGCGCTTAAAAATAAGGTGGCACTTAGTGCTGAAGCAACTTTCTTCATCGTTACCAACACAAATGGGTCTATAACTTGTTAGATATAACACTTGCGCTATTTCGCTGCTATAGTATGACTTTTTGTACCTATAGCAATGAATCAACTGAATCAGCGGTTGCTTGCTTGCTTTGTTAACTATATTTTGCAAAAGCCACGTACAAGTTGACAAAGCTAGCAAGTTGGGTTTTCAAAAAGCCATAAAATTGATTCAAGCGATAAGGTGTCAAAAATTCAGGAAGAGAGAAAAAACTTTGAAAACAAACATCCTTGGAAAATCTTTGCATAAAACACACTTTAAATGCGCCAATAGACCCATTGCGATCTGCCTCAGTGCATTGTTTATCATAAGCATGGTCTCTCCGCTTGCAATACAACCAACTCAGGCTGCAACACCAGCACTCCACACCGCAGGCAGTCAAATAATTGACGCCGACGGCAACGTCATCTATCTACGCGGTGTTGGCCTTGCAGGCTTTGTCCCCAATTTGATCCTCTGGGGTCAAGGTCAAAACGACGCATGGAGCAACCAATGGAACTACAACCCCCAAAGCGTCATGGACCAAACCTTCACAGCCATGCGTGATCAATGGCACATCAACTACATCCGAGTCTTTATCTACCCCAGCTGGTACTACCGCGACAACATCACCCCCGCCCAAGAAGACATCAACTATGCCGCCCAAACAACCCCCATAAGCACCAAAGCATACCTCCAAACACTCTGCACCCAAGCCGCCAAATACGGAATATATGTCAACATAGTACCCTACATGCTCACACCATCAGCAAGCTCCTCTGGAAACGACCCCTACGCCACACCAAACTCGGCAGGCGGCCAAGGCTTACCAATGTCAGGCTGGGACAGCGCAGCACAAAGATTCCTCTCAGACGCAGGCTATGCCAATAACGAAGCAGGCTTCTGGAGATGGTTCTGGACAGACATAGCAACCACCCTAAAAGACCACCCCAACGCAATCTTTGAAGCATGGAACGAACCCCAACTAGGTGCAGACAACACTCCCATACCCGCCTCATACATGCAATACCTCCAAACAATGTATAGCGCCATCCGAGGAACAGGCTCAAACCACCTAATCATGATGCAGTGGCGCGTAGGCTGGTTCCCCAACGGCTATGGCAACACCCTGAGCTGGACAAAACAAATCAGCGACGCCATCCCCACAGCAACCAACTTAGTCTACACAACTCATCTCTACTACTACGCACCAACCGACCTAACCTCATACTGGGCAACCGACTACAACACACTCAAAACACAACTCCAAACCGGCATCAACAGCATGGGCATCAACGCACCCATAGTCATAAACGAACAAGGCTCCTGCCTAACCAGCTCAAGAAACAAACAAAACGACTACACCTGGTGGCAAAACCTACTCCTAGCACAACGTGACCTAGGCATCGGCGCAGGCGCATACTACTGGCTAAGCGACGCAGGCCTAGGCCCAGTCTACTCCGGAGAAACAATGCTAAGCAACAACTACACACCCAACACCATGGGACAACACTACATCAACGCCTACAAACCAACAACAAACCCAACACCGACCACAAACCCAACCACAAACCCAACCACAAACCCAACCACAAACCCAACCACAAACCCAACCACAAACCCAACCACAAACCCAACCACAAACCCAACCACAAACCCAACACCGACCACAAACCCAACACCGACCACAAACCCAACACCGACCACAAACCCAACAACAAACCCAACACCGACCACATCAACACCAAAATGCCCCAAACCAACAACAACACCAACAACAACACCTGACCCAACCACACCACCACCAAAATGCCCCAAACCAACAACAACACCAACAACAACACCTGACCCAACCACACCACCACCAAAATGCCCCAAACCAACAACAACACCTGACCCAACCACAGATCCTTGTCCGACAAAGACACCTGACCCATCCCCTGATCCGACAACCGAACCAACTCCGGTAGTACCAAAACCACCAGCAACCCCAACCAAACACACAAAACCATATACAGCAACAAAACCAACACAACCAACCCAAGAACCAACACAACCAACCCAAGAACCAACACAACCAACCCAAGAATCGCCAAAATCATATGAGAATCGGGATTCATCTCGGTGTTTCTACTGGTCTCCTTGGCAACGTCACCACTTTTCGTGGTCACGATCCCACATGTGGTTGACTCACTACCGCTAAAATCCACCTCCCTTTTTTGTTTTTTAACTCAGCAATTAGGTATCGAGTTAGTTTGTAGATAAACCATAAAGCTATCGAGCACTAGAAAAGTAGGGTGGGATAGATTTGGATATTATTAATGTTCGTTTGCCTCCCAAAGTGCTCGCAGATGTGGATAACCTTGCCGAAAAGCACAGTTTGACGCGTTCTGAGGTCATACGTCAATCGCTTACAATTTATCTGCATTTGATTGAAAATATGGGTAGTCTGCTACGGCCCATAGCTTTTCAGGTTAAGCCTTCCCAGATCAGCTATGCTCGAAGGGGTGATGTGTCGATTTTGAAGATGCCCACCGGTCATGCCATTGTGACAGGTTCCACTTCCTCAGGAGCGGTGGGGCCTAAAGAGTTTGATAGGGTTAAAGTTGATGGGCAGGTGTTGGGCAAGTTTTTGGCGCGGGTGGCATTGATGGATGTGATTACAACAGGTGCTTTTCCTCTGCTTTTGTCGTTGACTTTGGGTGTAGAAAAACAATCTACGGGTGCGGCAATATCTGAGGGGGTTAGTCGGGAAGCTCGAAGCATTGGACTTGATCCCCAGCAGGTGCTTTTGGAAAACACAGAGGATAACTTTGAAACTGTGCAAACCGGTGCAGGTTTAACGGTTGTGGGCTTAGCAAATGAAAATGAGCTGCGGCTGGGAAAAACTCTGCCAGGTGATTTAATTGTGGCGGTAGGCAGGCCAAAAGTAGGTGAGGAAGTTATCGCCGCTGAGGCTAGAGGCGAAATAGCGGATCTTAGAAATGTGGCGCAACTTTGCCAGTGCAGATATGTTCATGATATCTCAGCGGTAGGCGGTTTTGGGATTGCCAGTGAAGCTAAAATGATGGCCTATGGAGTGGGCAGGCAACTCAAGCTTTGGGAGAAATCGGGTGTAGATCTTAACAAGTCTGCGGGTCCAGCCACGGTGGTCTTAGTCACTATTGATGGAGAGCGGTTGGAGGATTTAACCTCATTGATTTCTAAGCCGATAAATGTTATAGGAGAAATTCTCTAGTCAAAGCAGAGTTTCTATTGTTTATGCGGGAACGTTTTTTAGTTTGAAGTAGGAAATATCAAGATAATGTTATCAAACACTTGTTTTTTTCAAGTGGGTACCACTACAAAGAAAAAAGGATTTCCTGTTGAAAAAGTTGTAGGGTTTCTTTTAGTAGTGTTGGTGTTTGGTATTCTTCTTTGGCAAGCGCAGGGGTTAATTTCTTTATTTGGAGACTCAAAAAGCTCAGAGACAGAGTATACCACTTTGAGTTTGGTTCCCGGCATATCTAAAACCTATCAACATAACAGTGACAATTTTGTTTTCAGCTACAAACTATCAGATACGGATACTTCAAATCTGCTCTATGTGACCAAAAATGCAGTTGAACAGACAGGCTCATATCCAGCTGTTGCAGGTGCAACTTATTCAGATTTAGGCTTAGAAATGAAATTGGGTTCAGTATCTTCAAACGTGCTGGTTCTGCAAGTTAAACCCCTGTCCAAGTGACCAACTCTGTAAACGCCAATCATAAAGCTAATATTTTCCACCTCTACTAATTTGTTAGTTCTTGGGGAGCTGGAAATGACCGGCTGAGAGGACAGTATTTGCTGTCGACCCTGTGAACCTGAACCAGGTAATACTGGCGGAGGGAAAATAATGAACAACCATACAGAAGAGAATACTCTAAACTCTAAACCTAAAAATAGAATTAAAACCCAGATTCTTGCAGAAATAGCAATTTTTACGGCCTTGGGCACTGCGCTTAGTTTGATCCCCATTTTTCATCTTCCAAATGGAGGCTCAATTACTCTGGGCGCTATGGTACCCATACTTTGGCTGGCGTTGCGACGGGGACCAAAAGTCGGTATCTTTGCAGGAGTTGTTTACGGTCTTGTTCAGTTGGCCGTTTTACCTCAGGTATATTATCCAACACAGGTGTTGCTGGATTATTTCTTAGCGTTTGGCTGTTTAGGCTTAGCAGGTTTATTTAAAAAGCAACCAATCATAGGAGTTATACTTGCAGTTATGGGAAGGTTTGTTATGCATGTGATTTCAGGAGCCATTTTCTTTGCCGAATTCGCACCTGCGGGAATGAATCCATGGGTTTATTCAAGTATATACAATGGAAGCTATATGTTACCTGAACTGGGGATAAGCATCTTTGTTATCTATCTACTGTATAAGGCCAATGTGTTGAGGTCGTATATGTAATGGGAAAACTTGCGGCTAACGAACTCCAAAAAATGCTCAACTGTATCCCCCCTGATGAGCGGGTGGTGGTGCCGCCTCAGATAGGCTTTGATGCGGGGGTGCATCGGTTAGGGGATAAGCTTGTGGCGGTAGCAACTGATCCGTGTACAGGGGTTCCTGAGGAATGGTTTGGCTGGCTACTAATCAACTATGCCGCCTCAGACATAGCACTCTTTGGGGTAAAACCCGAGTTTTGCACCATCACCTTGCTGGGTCCCCGACCCACAAGTCCCAGTCGGTTCCAAAAGATCATGGCACAAATCTGCAAAGCCACCACCGAACTAGACATCGCCATCGTACGCGGCCACACAGCCATGTATGATAGCCTAAAAGACCTCTTAGGTGTATGCACCATCTATGGCACCGTAGAACCCATACAACTTATCACCTCAGGCGGCGCAAAACCCGGCGATCTTATTTTATGCACCAAACCCCTGGGGATAGAAACCATCACCAACTATGCACTAACCCATAAAGAAAAAGCACAACAACTCTTTGGCACCCAAAAACAAGCCGAATATGGAGAGCTTGTACCCATGCAGAGCTGTGTCAAAGAAGCCCTGGCACTCTCAAAGATAGCGGGCGTGCATGCTATGCATGACGCAACCGAGGGCGGATTTGTAACTGCCCTAAACGAGTTAGCAGAAACATCCAACACAGGATTTATAGTGAAGCAAGAAAACATAACCATACCCAACGAAGCCCATTTACTGCAGAAACACTTAGGGTTGAGTGAAACTCAGATGTTATCGTTTTCTTCAACAGGTACCATACTTGCAGCAGTCATGCCCAACGCAAAGCAAAAAGTCACTGAAACCCTGCAAAAACTTGGACTTACAGCCGCGTTTATTGGGGAATTTACCGAAACCAAAGAAAGAATCATACTACAGAACAATACCCAAACAGCATTTCCCAGCCAAGCTGACGACCCCTACACATCCATGATGACCATCACTTGAAATTGGCACCCTAAAAGTGAGAGTATAGCAAATGGCAAACTCAATATAGAGGAATTTTATAGATACAACCAACAAGCTTAGCGATCAACAATCCAAGACTGCAAGCATCGAACTGAATTTCAATATCAACAGGCTACACGGAAATATAATGTGCGGCTATGGGCTTGCGTGCTGGCTGTACCAAACCAGTTAACAAAGCCAACCTTAAAGAAAAGGTATACATTCATTTTGATGGAGAGGTTAAGTGTCAGATAAGTGCAAAGAACAAAAGCATAAAGAAAACAAGCTGGAGAGCAATATTTTGGAAACACAGATCCTAACTGATGCAGATACATATCCAGATAACAGCGTTATTGAGAAGGCGTTAGGGGCAGATCGGTTCGGTCTTTTTTTAAAGTTTATAGAAAAAATTGAAGCCCTGAATTTGACTATTGAGTGGCGTTATTATAACGATGGAAAAGCGTGGTTAGGCAAGATATGGTACAAAAAGAAAAACCTTGGTTGGCTCTCTATATGGAATGTGGGGTTTAAGGTAACGGTTTTCTTTACTGAAAAAACAATAGAGGGCTTTAATGCACTGGGTATAGACATAAAAGCTCAGATACCTACGGGGAAACTAATACCCATACTAATGACAATCAAAGATGACAAGATACTTGACAATCTGATATCAATTTTGAAATATAAAAAGGAGCTTAAATAACTATTACCCTGATGTTTTGGCCGTTTTACATTAGATTTCTCACATTTTTTGTTCATTTTTAGCTCGACTAAATTTCCCACTCAAATTTATTTTTGTTATCAAGTAGCATTTTGCGGTTCTGTTTTTCAAAAGATTCAAAGCATCAACCGCCTATGGATAACTTGGAAAACATAACTCAGTCCAATTTTAACTGATTTTTCCATCATGCTTACAATGCAAACAAAACCAAAACCCTACATGACTTGTGTGAAAAGGTCACTACCCGATGAAATCGAACTATTTTTATACTGTAAAAATATCAATGTTAAACTACCTTGGAGCTTCAAGATGATGGAAAAAACCCTTTTTTCCACACACACAATAAATGACATTATTGGGCCTCTAAATGAGATAGAAAAAAAGAGTACGCCCATACAAGTGTACACCTCTGGGAAAATACCACTTCCATTAACAACCCGAAGAGTTGCTATAGTAGGTTCAAGGAAAGCCAGTCCCGAAGGCATTTCTGAAACAAAAAAAATCGCCAAATATTTTGTACAACAAAATATAATAATTGTAAGCGGACTCGCAGAAGGCATAGACACAGCAGCACACACAACAGCCATAAACGAAAAAGGACAAACCATCGCAGTCTTAGGCACACCATTGAACAAGTTTTATCCCGCAAAAAACAGACAATTACAAGAAATAATAATGCAGGAACACTTAGCAATATCACAATTTATTATTGGGCAACCTGTGCAACCTAAAAATTTTGTTATACGGAACCGAACAATGGCACTAATATCAGATGCAACCATCATAGTTGAAGCCAGTTCTACAAGTGGCACAAAACATCAATGCTGGGAAGCACTGAGACTTGGACGCCCAGTGTTTATTCATACAAAAATAATGCAAAATCCACACATAGAATGGATAACAGACGCAAAAAAGTATGGGGCTACAGAATTTAGTGACCCTGAAGAAATTTTAGACTATTTACCCCCTGAACAGAGATTTATAGAAGCTGTTTTGAAATGAAAATTTCACAGGTAAAATTTTGTTCCCTTTTATCTTACTCACCACGTGGAATTAGCCCAGAAGCGGAACAAGCAAAAACTTACACGTACGCTTTAAAAGATGGAAGAAGTACAAGTTTAAAAAATCCGCGTTTTATGCCTGACTATATAGCAGATAAACTTTATGGAAGAATAGCAGTACATCCTTTTAACAGTTTTTTTAAACCAAATACTGTTTTAGTACCAATTCCTGGACATGCTGTGTTGCAAAAAGATTCGCTATGGGTTCCTCATCAAATTGCTTCTGCTATAGAACGTAAAGGGCTAGGCAAGATTTCTCCGTACCTTTATAGATACCAAACAATACAACAATCATATAGAAGTCAACACCAAAGACCTACTGCTCAAGAACAGTATAATTCTATTGCTACACGAGATAAAGATCTGTTTGAACCTGAAGAAATATTATTAATTGATGATGTTATCACTCAAGGGGCCACCATTCTAGGCTGTGCTAACCTGTTACGTGACATATTTCCTAAAAGCAATATACAAGCGTTTGCGGCTGTACGTGTAATTAGTGATGCAATTAATTTTGAAAAATTTTACAAGCCCTGTGAAGGCACAGTTAATTTACTTGCAAACGGTGGAACACGACGTTTAGATAATTAGGTCTTAAATAAAATACGAAGCAAATTTAAAATCGGATAATTCCATCAAAAAACGATGAACTCATAGTGTATAAAAACGGCTAAAATCCACATATTTAAAGGATTTAGGCTTTTTTAGTATTGATAGCAACATCATAGTTTATCAAGGTGCATCATACACATCGTTACCTATGTCAGCGGTGTTACCAAAAATCTCCCCGCCCGATCGCTCAACAAAGGTCGAGTTCCCATACAAGCCGCCACCCTGTAGAGCGGTGTTACCAGAAATCTCGCCGCCAGACATAGTGAGAAAACCATATTGCAGATACACACCGCCACCATAACCGCCACTATCTACATATCCATATGCAGGCTTTGCTGTGTTATCGGAAATCTCGCCGCCAGACATTTTAAACACACCTCTGTTATACACTCCACCGCCCCATGTTGCGGTGTTACCCGAAATTTTTCCACCATATAACTCAAAAACGCCACCCTCATCAATGCCTACGCCACCACCTCGACCAGCCAGGTTACCTGAAATTTCGCCATTAACCATTATCAGTGTACCACCATAAGCAATGCCTACCCCCGTACCTGTAGAACCGTCCTCATGAGTTATAATAATGCCATCAAGTGTCAGTCGTCCACCATTTTCAACCGTAATAACGTTCTGACCATCCAAACCAATCAGTTTAAAAAAATTATTATCGCCTGTACTTTTTAACGTAATGTCTGCACCTGGAGGGATAGCAAGTGCAGCACCAATAGAAATATCGTTAGTGAGAGCAATATTGACAGGCACGCCAACTTCAGCCTTATTAACAGCGTCTCTAAGCTCAGTTGCATTCTTTACACGTATAAGACCATCATCTACCGCTAAAAACCAATAGGCAACCAAAGAACAAACAATCACAGCCACAAGAACCAAAGAAACAACTATCAAAGTCCTACGGCGTGAGCCAGAGTTGAGCTTAACAGACATGCCAAGATACCCTTTTACAAGTTAAGCACAACACTTTAAAATATATATGCGTTGTGCGACAATGTAAAAAAAATCAACAAATATATCGCAATTATTTATAAAGATAGACGTAAGGGGTTTTGTCAGGTTTGTTTTCTATCTATTTTTTGATTTCGTTGAGTACATATTTGACGATTTCGTCGGCTATGTTGACTTTTGCAACCATTTGGAGGCCTTTCCATCCGGGTTGGCTGTTTACATCTACAATACGGGGTCCGTTGGGGCCCTCTAGTATGTCAACACCGGCGATTTTGCATCCGACTGCTTTTGAGGCTTTTATGGCTATTTCTTTGAATTCTTCGCTGATTTCTGTGGGTGCGGGTCGTGCGCCTCGGCTGTAGTTGGTTTTCCATCCGTCTGCGATACGGCACATTGAGGCGATAACTTGGTCGCCTATTACAAATGCGCGAATGTCGCTGTGTCCATGGTCAACAAATTCCTGCATGTATATGACGCCGTGGTGGAAGGTTATGGCTTTGAAGATGGTGTCGGCGATGTCTATGTCGTTTATGCGTGTGGCTCCTTGTCCGCGGCTTCCAAAGATTGGTTTGACAACTATGTCTCCGCCAAGTTCGTTAAAAGCGCGGAGGGCTTCGTTTACGCTCTCAGTGGCTAGTGTGCGTGGGACAGGTACGTTGACGTCTTCGAGTAATGCAACGATGTCGTATTTGTCGACGCAGTGTTCGATGGCTGTTGGGGGATTTATCATGTAGAAGCCTTGTCGTTCGAGTTTGTAGAGCATATCCATGCGGAAAACTAGTTCCTCGAGGCTACCGCGGCCGATGGGTCGGATGATAAGTGCGTCTAGATCGTCAAGTATGCTTGTGTTGTTGACTTTAAAGTAGGGTTTGTAGGCAATTCGGGCGACTAGGCGTGGGAAAGTGAAGCATTCATAGGGTATGCTACGTTTGTTTAGTGCTTCGCGGACTTGGGTGCTGCTCCATGCTTCTGGATTGCGGGTTACTATACCGAATTTCATGGGGGTCTTCCTTGGAGATGACGGTTAAGATGCTTTAGGGTTTTAGCTCTTAAAGTTTCTGGCCAACAGATGCAAACCCACGCGGACTATGCTGAAAGTGATATGCCTGTTTGCGTCTGGAGCCTTTCCTCAAAGTCACGACTTAGACTTTGAAAGGTCATTTTAAACACTAAAATGAAGTTGTTGATTACTTCTAATAAGTTGCCTTTGCGTAAGCTCAAACATATCAAAAGGGTAAACCGGTAAATCCGCTCAAATTTTTTTGCTTCACAGTTCATATTAACGAAAACTGTTTTATAGGAAAAGTAACAAATAGGCATATGTTAAATATGGATAAATTTATTCCCGTCATATTGCTTTTCTTTTTCATAAGTGGAACATTCGCAACAGCACTTAATCCTGTTTCAGCTTCAGAGCTAGTTGAGGATTCATGGAATACAAAAACACCCATGACTCAAGCACGTGCTAGTTTAGGGGTTATTGCTGTTGATGGGAAAATTTATGCTATCGGTGGTTATTCCGCTGATGGATCTGTTGTTGGTACAAATGAGCGATATAACCCTAAGACTGATGAATGGGTTACTATGACATCTATGCCTACGGCAAGAAAAAATTTTGCTGCAGTGGTACATGAGGGAAAAATTTACTGTATAGGTGGAGAATCAAAAAATGGTATAACTAGTGTGATTGAGGTTTATGATACAGTTACTGATAAATGGAATATTAAAAAAAATGTCCCATTTAATGTTGTGTGTAATATTCGAGCTAATGTTGTTGGTGGACAAATTTTTATCATACACGGTAAAAATCTGTTCATATATGACACAGTTGCTGATGTATGGACACAAAAAAATAGTATACCACACCTCGATGATAGTATGCCACAATCTGATGATACTGGCGTTCCTAGTTATGATTTTACGTTTGTAATGGATAACAAAATAATAGCTTATTTCAAATACTCCTATGAGTACCTTCGCTATAACGAAAAAGTTATGATTTATGATATCAAAACTGATGTATGGAGTGAAGGAAAAACATCTACTACAGAAGGCATATATGCTAAGCCCAATAAATGGTCTGATACTTCAGGCTATATTCACATTACTGCTAGTTGTATGACAACGGGCGTTTATGCACCAAAGAAAGTTTATGCCTTTGGATTGGGCCCTGGCCCTGGGCAACCGACTTTTATAAATTGGGTTTATGATCCTGTAAAAGATACATGGTCAAATATCGAAAATATTCCCATCTATATAGACCAGTTTGGAGTTGCAGTCGTTGACGATATTTTATATGTAATAGGCGGAAAAGAGGCCTTTGGTTACGGCGTTTGTTCGGGCAATGAACAATATGTACCAATTGGATATCACAATACACTATCATCAATTATTTCACCATCTGCAACTCTCCCACCTTCTAACGCGGTTGTTTCCACTGAACCTGACTCTTCTGAATCTGAACATGTGTGGTCTTTCTTAATCCCATCTGTTGTGGTTGCAACAGTTCTAACCGTAGGTGGTGTTACAGCATTGTTTTTCTATTTAAGAGGAAGAAAAAGACCAGGATCCGATACACCGAGGTTAGTTTAAGGAATTGTTTAGACTAAATGGATAAAGTTTGTGCATCTTTATTTGTAGCGTGTTTGAGTTATGTGTTGTTAGAGCATTAGGAACATGGATTTTACTTGTTGGATTCCGTGCATGCCGCGTAGTCGGTTGATGAGGGTGAGGATGCGGGTGTTGTTTCCTTGGGTTATGAATATTTCGAGGCAGTATTTTTCGCCGATGTGGCGGTGGACATTTTCGATAACGACGTCGTCGAATTCGTGTCGGAGTTCAGTTAGTTTTATGTCTACGTCTTTGCGTTGGTGGTCACAGGTGACCATGATGGTGGCGGCTACATTTTCGGTTTGGGCGGTGGCTAGTTCGGTTTCAGAAATTAGGTTACGCAGGGCGTCACGAAAGGCCTCTGAGCGGCTGTAGTAGCCTTTGGTTTCCATAAAAGTTTCGAATTTGTGGAGAAGCTCAGGTGGGAGGGTTATGCTGATTACGGTCATAGGGTCACCTTCAAGTGTTATTAACTTTTATGGCCATTATTAATAGTATATTAATATATTTTCATATCGGTTTAGCATCAACCTAATATTTGTTAATGGACAACGTTGCTTAATCTGAGGACACAATATGGACGCTTGCGAAGAAAAACCAACACCCCCACGGAAAACAATTGTAATTGGCGAAGAAGAAGAAAACAAGAAGGTTCTAGTGGGTTTTGCGGTTTGGCTGGGTATAACTGTTCTGGCTGCGGGGTTACTGGATTTGTTTCTCAAGGGCATACCGTTGGGTTTTACCTTTCCCCTTATCAACATCGAAGCCTCCGTTTCAATGATACTTTACTATGTTGCCATCATTGTTGCCGCAGTCTACATCGGGGTTGTGGGTTTAAAAGAGTTAGTTATCGAGCGGCGCTTTAGTGTCGAGTTTCTCATGGCAGTTGCCGGTTTAGGGGCCTTGCTACTTGATTATCGCTTTGAAGCGGCCACGGTGTTGTTTCTCTACTGTATAGCCGAATACTTTGAGGGCTACATCCAAGACCGAGCCCGGCGCACGGTTGAGAAAATTTCTCAAGTGGTCCCTGAAAAAGCCCGGATTATAGCCGATGGCAGAGAAGTCAGTGTGAATGTGGATCAGGTGCAGACCGGTGCAGTTGTCTTGGTTAGGCCGGGGGAGCGTATTCCGCTTGATGGGGATGTGATTGAGGGGTTTAGTCATGTGGATCAGTCGCTAGTTACTGGCGAGTCGGTACCTGTGCCTAAAAAAGCCAAAGACTGTGTTTATGCAGGAACCCTAAATACGGGAGGGGTTCTCCAAGTTGTGGTCACTAAAAAGTCCAGTGAAACTTTGGTGTCACGCATTATTCAGCTGGTAATTGAGTCACAGAAACGTAAAGCTACCATCGAGCGGCTGGTGGATCGGTTTGCCCGGTTCTATGTGCCCATCATTCTTGGTTTGGCAGTTTTCACAACTGCAGTGTTGCCGTTTGTTTTTGGGGGCGGGTTTGAAACATGGTTTTACCGCTCACTGATTCTTATTGTGGTGTCATGTCCTAGTGCGTTTATCATCTCGGTGCCTGCAACAGTGTTTATAGCCATAACCATTGCAGCCAAAAGAGGAGTCATCATAAAGGGCGGGATTTTCATCGAGAAACTAGCCCAGGTTAAACAGGTAGTGTTTGATAAAACCGGTACGCTAACTCTTGGACAACAAGCAGTACATAGAGTGCATCGGGTAGATATTTCACGGGCTGAGGATGAATCTGTTATGTATGCTGCTGCACTTGATCAGTATTCCAATCACCCCATTGCGCGGGCGATTGTGCGCCGAGCAGTGGAGCGCGGTATTGATTTGAGCAAAATTAAAGTTAGCGATGTAGTGGAGGTACCTGGAAAGGGTATTGTGGGTATGGTTGAGGGCAAGCATGTCGCTATCGGAAACCCCGAGTTCATGGAGGAGCTGGGCTGTGATTGTATGGATGCGTTTGAGGTAACCACTGGTGATACACATACAGCGGTTTGCATCTCGGTGGGCAAAACTGGGTGGGCGACGATTTGTGTGGTTGATCAAGTTCGCGAAGATGCGCTTCAATCCATTGGTTTGCTTAAGCAACAAGGGGTTCGTACTGTGATGCTTAGCGGAGATAGAGAAGCCATTGCAAACGATACGGCAAAGTCTTTGGGTATAGATGAGGTTCATGCTGAGTTGCTGCCTCAGGATAAGTTGAGCTGTATTGAGCATATGAGAGGCAAAGAGGGTTTGGTGGCTATGGTTGGGGACGGGGTTAATGATGCGCCGGCTTTGGCAGCCTCAGATGTGGGTATTGCCATGGGAACCCATGGGGTGGATGTGGCGTTAGAGTCAGCAGATGTGGTGCTGGTAAATGATGAGCTATCCCAGATTCCTTATTTGCTCAAGTTGAGTCAAAAAACGATGGGTATAGCCAAACAAAACATTGCGGGGTCATTGGCGATAAAGTTTGCTTTGGGCGCTTTGGGTCTTTTGGGGTGGGTGCCGCTGTGGTTTACCGTAGCCGCGGGAGATGATGGGTTAACCTTGTTGCTGTTACTAAATACGCTACGCCTAGAGCGGCTAAAGAGTTAATCTCTTGGATGCATGTACAAAAATCTAAGGCTATAGAGTAACATAAAAACCAACAAAACCAAACTCATCACAACCTTGTATACGAGCGGGAAAAAAATAAAATATATATGTAACACTTTGCGTTTGTTTGTAGACGATGCACGGTATGGCTGTTAAATCTAAATCTGGTTTGCACGGTATATGTCGCAGAGCGTTATTAGTTGTTTCTTTGCTTGTTATGTTGTTATTTTCTTCTTGTTTTGTTTATGTGTTTAGCAGTAGTGTGTCTCCTTTTGTGTCAGGGTCGTCTAATAGGGTGGTTAGTTCCGAGTCTGAGCTTAGAGCCGCTGTTAATGATTCTGCAGGGCCTATAGTTATTGCTTTTAATGGAGATATCCAACTTTCAGGGGAGTTAAAAATTCCTGCTGATAAAGATGTTACGTTGACAAGTAATAATGATGATAACACTGGATTTTTCAAGTTGGTTGGCGCAAATGGTGAGAGTACAATTTTCGTTGATGGCACATTGAGACTGGCGGGCATTATTATAACTCATGCAAACGGTGATAGCGGTAGTGGTGTAACAGTCAATTCGGATGGTACGTTTATAATGTCAGGTGGCGAAATTTCTGGGAACTCCGCTTTTCGTGGTGATGGTGGGGGTGTATTCAATGATGGTATTTTTGAGATGTCTGGCGGTATGATTTCTTACAATACCGCGAATGTTTTTGGTGGTGGCGTATTTAACAGGCGTACTTTTGAAATGTCTGGCGGCTATATTACTAATAACGAGGCTACTCTTGGCGGCGGCTTATATGTTCAATTAGGTACTTTTAGTATGTCAGGTGGCGAAATTTCTTATAATAAGGCTAATCGAGATGGTGGTGGCATACATAATCAAGAAAGTAATGTTAACTTGTTTGGAGGCGTGATTTCTCACAATACCGCAGAAGGTAAAGGGGGCGGGCTTTGTGTTTCATACTTTATGGATCTTGAAAAAGTTTTTGTTAGTGATGGAGTAGTGTTTGAGAATAATTCAGCCGATATAGCGTATAATAGAGATTCGGCTCATGATGATTTGTATAATTCGCACATAGACAGTAATGTTGTTTGGACCTCTCCCTTTAAACAGGGTTATAACAATTATGACATCAGCTATACCTATGGTACCCCATACGATAATACAAATGGATCGTATACTCTATTTATTGCCGCTATCGGGGTTGCAGTGGTTTGCATTATTCTTGGTTTAGCTGTTTACCTCAAAAAGAAGGCAAACAAGTAACAAAAACATGTACTTCGATGTTGCCTTTTTGTGAATTGCTTTTTCTTTTGATGTATTCAGCCTGCAGTGAAATACTGCTTTCATTAACCCACAGGCACAAAATGCATATTCAATCAGCTTGTCTTCAAGACACTGCTGATAACCGACGTCTGCTGGATTACAAGGGGGCTTGCTTGGGGGTATTGCGGATCGTTTGGTTGTGTGTATATGTGTTTGAGGTTAGCTTCAGGGGTGGTTGATGGGAATGTTTTTAGGTGCTACCTATGTTTTGCTAAAAGCAAACACTAACATGGGATGATTTGCATGCAGCCTATGCCTAAAGATTACAACCTTATCGAAATTGAGCAGAAATGGCAAGCTAAGTGGGAAGAGATGGGCATTTATCGCTATAATTGGAGTGATAAGAGCAACCCGTCGTTTAGTATTGATACACCTCCGCCTTATCCGTCAGGTGAGCTCCATATGGGTAATGTTCTTAACTGGACCTATTTTGATATTGTTGCTCGCTACAAGCGTATGCAGGGCTTTAATGTACTCTTTCCGCAGGGATGGGACTGTCATGGGTTGGGTATAGAAATACAGGTCGAGAAAGCCAACAATATTCGCAAACGTGACATACCCCCTGAGCAGTTCCGCGGCATGTGCATGGCCTTAGTTGAGAAATACATTGCCATGATGAAAGAAGGCATCCTAAAACTTGGCGCCTCTATTGATTGGACCACTGAGTACCGCACCATGGATCCCGACTACTGGCGCAGAACACAGCTAAGTTTTATTCAACTCTACCAGAAAGGCTTCATGTATCAGGGCACCCACCCCGTTAATTGGTGTCCCCGCGATGAGACAGCCATTGCCGATGCCGAAGTGGATCATATTAAAAAAGAAGGCAATCTACACTACATCAAATTCCACATAGCAGGCAGTGAGGAATATCTTTTAATTGCTACCTCGCGCCCCGAGTTTATTCCGGCATGTGTCGCTGTGGAGGTTAATCCCAACGATGAACGCTATGCCCAATACATCGGCAGAAAAATCAATGTCCCATTGATGAATCGAGAAGTTACCATCATAGCAGATGAAGCAGTAGATCCCAAATTTGGTACGGGCGCTATGCAGATTTGTACCTATGGTGATAAAGAAGACGTTAAAACAGTCATAAAACACAAACTCCCCATCATACGGCTCATACAGCAAAACGGCCAAATCAGCGATGCCGGAGGCAAATATGCAGGCCTCTATGTGAACCAAGCCCGAGCCGCCATAGTGGAGAATCTTAAAACCGCAGGCTTACTTGAGAAAAGCGAGAAAATCCAACAAGAAGTAGGCGTATGTGACCGATGCAAAACATTGGTAGAGATTCTTGAAGTTAAACAATGGTTTATGAAAACCATGGAACTAACCAATCAAGTGGAGCAAAACGCTAACGCCATACCCTGGTACCCCGACTATATGAAAAACCGTCTCATTGACTGGGCCAAAGCCCTAGATTGGGACTGGGTTATAAGCCGCCAGCGCCTCTTTGCCACCCCCATTCCAGTGTGGTACTGCAAAGGTTGCGGTGAGCGCATCATCGCTAAACCGGAGTGGGTGCCTATCGATCCCAAAATAGAGGGCCCCAAACTCGAAGCATGTCCCAAATGCAGTGGCAAAGACTTCCAAGGTGAACAAGATGTTATGGACACCTGGATGGATAGTTCCATCACATGCGCGGTTCATGCCGGCTGGCCTGATCGATCAGATTGGAAACAACTCTTCCCCGTAAGCATCCACCCCTCAGGCACCGATATCATCCGCACCTGGGCATACTATCTCATGGTCCGCCACCTCGCACTCTTTAACGAGCGCCCCTTTAACAGCGTACTTATAAACGGCATGGTCCTTGGCGCAGACGGTAAAAAAATGAGTAAATCCCTCAAAAACTATGCCGCCGCTCCCGAAGTCCTAAACAAATATGGCGCAGACGCCACAAGACAGTGGGCCGCAGGCGGAGGCGCAACAGGCTCAGACATACCCTACCGCGCCCAAGACGTCGAATACGGCAGACGCTTTCTAGTCAAACTCTGGAACGCCGCAGGATTTGCAAGCACACTCCTAGCTGAGTACAACCCCCAAGAACAAACCAAAACAGAGCTCCAACTGCTCGACAAATGGATAATAAGCAAAACCGAAAATCTAACCAAAAAAGTCACCGAAGCATACGAAAAATGCCAATTCAACACCGTCACCGAAGACATCCGCAACTTTACCTGGCACGTCTTCTGCGACCACTACCTAGAAGCCATAAAAGACCGCCTCTACCGCCCCGACGTATATGGCAAACCCAACACAACAGCAGCCCAACATACCCTCTACGAAGTCTTCTACCGCCTACTCCAACTCTTTGCACCCATCGCACCCCACCTAACCGAAGAAATCTATCAACACATGTACCAAATCACCAAAACCCACCCAAGCATCCAAGTCTCACCCTGGCCAAAATTCAACCCAACACAAATAGATGAAAAAGCAGAACAAGACGGTGACCTAATCACAGCCATCATGAGTGAAATCCGACGTGACAAAGCCGAGAAGAAACTCCCCCTAAACGCGCCCATCAAAAGCATAGTTATCTACGCCAAAGACGACGTCACCACAATTAAACAAGGAAGCATTGACATAGCAGCCACCCTTAAAATCGAAAACATCACAGTCCAAACAGAGCAAGGCCAAGGCCGGCAAGTCGCCCAATACAAAGTCTACATCAACCCCCAATACTGAGAGATGACTATGACTAAAAAAGTCGGGTTAATTGGAGCTGGTGCCATAGGCACCGTACTCGCAGAAGCCATCGAACACAAATTGATAGCCTGCGAGGAACTCATAGTCTTTGATGCCAACAAAGATAAAGCAGAAAAACTAAAAACCTCAGTTACATTCCCAGTCAAAATAGCATCAAACATAGACGAACTGATTACTACCAACCCCAGAGTCATTGTAGAAGCTGCGGGACAAGGAGCAGTCCAGGAATACTACACCAAACTCACAGCCACCAACGCCGAACTAATTTTCATGAGCACCGGCGCCCTGCTTGATCTTCAACTAACACCCAAAGTACATTTCCCCGCAGGAGCCATCGGAGGACTCGACGCACTCTCCGCCGCCGCCAACGCAGGTATAAATGAAATCACACTAACCACGCGCAAAAACCCCAAAGCACTAGGCAAAACCGACACCCAAGAAACAACCCTCTACAAAGGCACCGCAGAAGAAGCCGCAAAACTCTTCCCCAGAGAAATGAATGTCGCAGCCACCCTAGCACTAACCGTTAAACCCACAAAAGTCCAAGTTCGCGTCATATCCGACCCAAAAATAACACGTAACACTCACGAAATCATTGTCAAATGGCAATATGGCGAAATGCAACTAAAATTCGCAAACCAACCACACCCAGATAACCCTCACACAAGTGCACTAGCCGCATGGGCAGCGATACAATTATTGCAAAAACTACTCAGCATATAACACATTTCTCCAATTGTACTATTTTTAACAAACCATTTTTTACAGCACCTTTTGCACTTGGCAAACAATCAGCCATGAGGTAAACTCTCCCAAGTTCAACGGGTTAGTTCAGAACACCTGTATCTACAACTGCCTTAATTTTAGAGACAATTCTTAACTTTGATTCTTTAAACACTCTAAAATCATGACGTCTCCCATTAGCAAAAGAAGTGCAAATAATTTGGCCATCGGCTTTGTTTACAACCACTTGGGTTTTTATGGTGTGTCTCTTCTTCTTTCCGCTGTAGTAACGTTTTTGCCCCTTTTTGGACGCTCAATCGGCGACTCCGTCGCATCAATCAAAACCACCTCATACTCAGTATCACTTTTCAACAGTGCTTTACATCCGGGCAACGAAAACATTCCATCCCTAACCAAAGTATCCTCCACCCAGCGTATGATACGGTAAATGTTGCTTTCATCAATTTGATAACTTGTAGCAATATGCGCATATGTTCGATATTCACGAATATACTCCAAAGTTGCAAGCAACTGCTCTTCTAAAGGTAACTTGGGCCTACGACCACCTTGGGCATGTTTGAGAGCAAAACTACGGCTCAATATTTCCAACATCTTTTCAAAAGTAACACGCTTAACACCAGTTATCCGATGAAACTCTTCATCCTAATAACTTTTCATTCATATTTCATCCAACCACAACAAGCACAGAAAACATCAATTACACTTATTTTAGTTTCGCAAGAAGTCGGCATTGGGACAAAACTATTTCGGGTGAGTTCTGATGGTGTAGATGTTGTGGAGCAGGGCATTTGAGAAGAGTGTTGTTTGTTGCCGATCAGTCCTTCTTTGTTTAATAATACCGCCAAATCGCCCCTTATCTGCTGAAAAACCACTCTCAGAAAGATTCCGATAAAAATACTGCCTCAAAAAATCAACCGGAGAAACCATTTTAGACAAAATACTAGCCCAAGCACCAACCTTTCTAATGCTCTTTTTAGGAATCAAATACAGCGCAGTACTACGCTCAAAAAGCTTGATAACATAGCGGGTACTGAAATATTTATCCAGCCGCAAAGATTTAATGGCAATGCCTAAGTGCCTCAACATAGCCAAAGCCTTTTTGAAAGCCTCCAGCTCCGATAC
>NZ_WRFL01000006.1:0-59749 GCF_009778815.1 Candidatus Bathycorpusculum sp. | reverse complement strand
GTCGGTTTGGGCGGCAGATCGAAATGGTTCGGGTAAGCAGATAGATTGGCATTTTACCACAAAACAAGCAAGAGGTAAACTAAAACATCTATATCCTAACTTATAATGCGGTCAAAGCAGTATCTATCTTGAACAAAATATGCAAGAGCCCAACAACGGATTTGCCCACGGGGTTGATGAAAACGGAAACGCCCACAACGGCTTAGGCGTCCTTACAAACGGATTAATTTTAAGCGCCGCACGCTACTATATAGAAAGCAATACCTAAAAACATTAGACCGTTTTCTTGTTATCAACTTGCTGATTACCGTTCTTCCAAAAAATAAACACTACCTGTTTTTAGGAGTAGATACGCTTGGGCTATAAGTTATGTTGTTATAGAAATATTGAAGTTATAGGATAATTGTTGATTAAAAGCGGAAAAATGACCAATATCAGTAGAGTAACGCTCAAAATAATAGGCATGACCTGTGCGGCGTGTTCTGCGCGAATTGAGAGATCGGTAAGTAAGATAGAGGGTGTAGAGAGTTGTAGCGTAAATTTGGCTACTGAGCGCATGACAGTAGAGTTTGATCCAGCAAAAATAGATGTAGAAACTATCAAAAAAACGATTGAAAAAATCGGGTATAGTTGGGCAGAAAACAAGAACAATGTTGTTGATGGGGATAAACTCCGTAAAGATAAAGAAATCAAAACGTTGTGGATCAAATTTGTTGTGTCGGCGGGGTTTAGTCTGCCTTTGTTATATGTTGCTATGGGGCATATGTTGCCATTTGGGTGGCGTCTACCACTTCCAGAGATACTTCACCCGATGCATTATCCGCTTAACTTTGCGTTGATACAAATTGCACTAACTATTCCCATTATCATCATGGGGTACCGTTTTTATGTGGTAGGTTTTCGTGCGATATGGTCCCGCTCACCAAACATGGATAGTCTAATTGCTATTGGAACATCAGTAGCGGTGTCATATAGTCTATATTCAATATATCAAATTACACAAGGCCATTTTGCGTTTGCAGAACATCTTTACTTTGAGACTGCAGGGGTAATTATAACATTGGTTTTACTTGGGAAATCTCTGGAGGCGGTTTCAAAAGGGCGTACCAGTGGAGCAATTAAAAAACTAATGGGGCTTACGCCGAAAATGGCAACGATTCTTGTAGGGGATATGGAGCGGGAGATACCTATTGAGGATCTAAATGTTGGGGATATAATTATCGTAAAGCCCGGAGGTAAAATTCCTGTTGACGGCATCGTTGTGTCAGGCAGTACAGCCATTGATGAGAGTGCGCTAACGGGGGAGAGTATGCCGGTTGACAAAAAGGAGGGCGATAGTGTATTTGCCGCGACGATAAACACCACAGGTTCAATCCAATTTCGCGCAGATAAAATCGGTGCAGATACTGCATTGGCGCAGATTATCAAGTTAGTTGAGGATGCACAGAACACTAAGGCGCCTATTGCCCAACTAGCAGATGTTGTGAGCCGCTATTTTGTGCCAGTTGTGCTAAGTATTGCAGTATTTAGTGGACTTGCATGGTTTATAGTAACAGGTGATGTAGAGTTTGCATTGACGATATTGATCTCGGTGCTGGTTATTGCTTGTCCCTGTGCCTTGGGGCTTGCTACTCCAACTGCGATTATGGTGGGTACCGGGAAGGGCGCAGAAAACGGTATCTTGATTAAAAGTGGTGAAGCGCTTGAAGTCTTGCATAAGATAGATACGGTTGTGTTTGATAAAACCGGCACAATAACAGAGGGGAAGCCGGAAGTGGTAGCGGTTGAAGGGGATGTGTTAGAGCTTGCGGCATCGTTGGAGAGATATTCGGAGCATCCTATTGCAAAAGCGATTTGTAACTATTATAGCGGTAAGTATTTGGAAGTTAAAGATTTTAAGGCGACAGCGGGACGGGGCGTTGAGGGCATAATTGGCGGTAGGAAAATTGAGATTGGACGGGGTGTAACTGTTCTAGTTGATGGTCAATATGTGGGGCGTGTTGTTGTTTTGGATAAGCCAAAAACAAGTAGCTGTGCCGCTATTGCAAAATTAAAGAGCATGGGCATTGAGTCAGTGATGATTACAGGGGATAATAGAGAAACTGCGGAGGCCGTTGCAAAACAGGTGGGTATTGATCGGGTTTTTGCAGAAGTTATGCCGCAGGATAAGGCAGAGCAAGTCAAGAAACTGCAAAAAGAGAACCGCAGAGTAGCTATGGTTGGTGATGGTGTTAATGATGCCCCTGCGCTTGCGCAAGCTGATATTGGTATTGCCATTGGAAGCGGCACCGATATTGCTATGGAGAGTGCATCTATTGTTCTAATGAAAGGAGATTTAATGGTGGTACCTATGGCGATCAATCTAAGCCGTGCCACTATACGCAATATCAAGCAAAATTTATTTTGGGCATTTGGATATAACGTTGTAGGGATACCCATTGCCGCAGGAGTGTTGTATATGTTTGGTGGTCCACTGTTAACTCCGATTTTTGCGGCGGGAGCTATGAGTTTGTCGTCTGTGTCGGTAGTAATGAATGCACTTAGATTAAAAGGAGCAAAAATATGATGGAAACAATCAAACTAACTGTTGAGGGGATGTCGTGTGAACACTGTGTTCGCGCGGTCACATCAGCCCTATCGAAATTGAAGGGTATAGGTAACGTCAAAGTTGATTTAGCATCAAAAACTATCATCGTTGAGTTTAATTCCGATTTAATATCACTCACTGAAATTAAAGAAACAATTACAGACGAAGGATATACAGTAGCCTGAGAATCAAAAACAGATCTCACAAATGATAAGCAACCAAACAGACTAACATAACCGCTAACATACATAGTCAATAGAATTGTTAGCGCACATCAGCTAAGCTAATTTTGGTTAGTCTTTTTTGCATGATAATGCGGTCCAGAGGTGGTCTGAGGTGGGTCGAGGCAGGTCTTCTGCTGAATCGTCATTCTTTATGAGAAGGCGTTTGTTGGAATTTGGCAGAAATTCGCCAATTATGTCTGCGTAGATATGTTGATCTGTGAGGTTTTGGATGATTTTTGTTGCTGTTTGAGGATCAGCAGAGATTAGCAAAGCACCCGAGCTTATGAGCTGGAGAGGATCGATTTCATAGTAGCGGCAAATTTTTGCAGTTTCTGGTTCTATGGCGATTTTTTCTTCAAAAATTTTCACCCCTAAACCAGCAGCGTCAGCTATCTCATGTATACCATTTAGAATACCGCCCTCTGTTGGATCATGCATAGCATGAACCCCGCCTGTGTGGTAAGCAATTAGGGCATCTTTAACGATGCTAATTTGATTGTAGAAACGCTTGGCATCATTAATTAGCGATTGGCTGAGAACTTTTTGGAGCTGTTGTTCGTGATCGGTAGCAAGAATAGCTGTTCCCTCAATGCCTGCACTTTTGGTCATAATCAGTTTATCGCCTGCTTTTGCTCCTGCCGCTGTCACGTATTGACCTTTCTCAGTTAAACCCATGACGTAGCCTACAACAAGGGGGTTTGTTAGTCCAGGGGTAACCTCACAATGACCACCAACGATGGCTATGCCTAACTCTTCTGCGGCCTGATGCATCTGAGTGCTGATGGTTTCAATGATTTTGCTATCAGCACTTGGGGGGAGCAAAATACAGCTAAAGAAAAACGCAGGTTCAACACCAAAAGTTGCGATATCGTTAGCGTTAATGTTTATGGCTTCCCAACCGATACGCTCTACTGCACCCGTAATAGGATCCGCCGATACAATAACGTCTTTGGTTCCCAGGTTCAACACTGCTCCATCAACACCTATAGCTGGGCCAAGGGCTACTTCGCTCCTTTTTGCACCTAGATTTTTGAAAACCACATTTTTTAGGATCTCGGGGGGGATTTTTCCAGGCTGAAGTTTCATAAGTATATCTCTGTTAAAGGTAGCTTTTAACTTGTGGGAAAACCCGTTGAACAGCATGTACAATTGGAACTGCAATCACCAAACCAACCAGCATCTGAGCTATGTTAAACGGTACTTCAATTAGCGCATAAATTTCTAAGCCAGGAATGAATACTGCAAGCAGGTTTTCATAGAGGAAATAACCCAAAACCATCACTGACCCACCTATTATCACTGAGATAATTGCTCGTAGAGATGTGTTTTGGATGCGTTTTTTCAGTTTGATATTTAATAATCCAACAACTGCACCTTCGAGACCTTTTATTATCAATGTTCCCGGAGCAAAGTGTGCAAACCCCAAATAAACATCAGATAGCGCGGCACCTATGCCTCCGGCAAATGCACCAACAAAGGGACCGAAGAGCAGAGCCGCAACATAGATAGCCGTTTCACCCAAGTTAAAGTATCCCGATGTAGCGGGAATGGGTATAGGGGGGATTTGTGAAATAATTATAAATATAACTGCAGTGAAAATGGCTGTTACAGCAATTAGCGCAGGAGATTTTGGAGTCATTTTTGTGTTCATTACTGGCGTCTCTAAAGGATACAGATCATCAGTTATTTGAGCATTCATCACTACTTAAAGCATCGGGCATTGGAGGGGTATCGTCAAATATTTCCTGTAGAAGCGGGTTACAAAAAGGGTTCAACATAACAATAGAAAGTCTACAACCAATCAATGGCGTGATCAGCCATTTTGGGTTTAAGCATTGCAAATTTCAAGAAGATGTTCGGCTAGACAGCATTTTTTGGGTGAATATAGGTAAATATGTTTATAATTGGGATTGCATTGGAATTGTGCAGGACGAAAAGAACATGAAGGTCTTCAAAGTAACTGGCCAAATCAACAAGCCTAGGCTCTCGACCCCCTTCGTTAGAGAACTCTTAGCTGACAAAAGCGAACATGCTGTAGAGAAAGTTTACGCTGAAATCGGCAGTCGCCACCGTGTAAAACGCATGCATATAAAAATCATTAGTGCAGAAGAAATCTCTGCAGAAGCGATCGAGAATCCAATCTTGAAGAAATTAGTCACTGGAGAATAAGAACTTGACTCAAAGAGCCCCCGCTGAAGAGGAACTGCGTAAACTCAGCATGGAATTGCGATACTTAGAGCAAACCGCAGAAGCGCTCCAGCACCGCATAACTATGGTTAACACAGCTATTGCGGATCTAACCTATGCTAACGAAACCCTAGATAACATGGAAAAAGAACAGGAAAACGCTGAAATGCTTGTTCCCATCGGCAGTAGCTCTTATGTAAAAGTTAAACTCGCAGACGCCAACAAAGTCATCATAGGTTTAGGTTCAGGCGTTTCCATCGAGAAAGCGTTGCCGGAAGCAAAAGTGGTTCTAAAAGAACGTCTCGACGAACTCGAGAAAACCATGAATGTAGCCCAGCAACAATTCAGCCAAGTTGCCGAGCGTATAAACACCGGCAGAAGCAGGCTTGAATCGATGCTTGCAAACAACAAATAGACAGACAAGAGCGGGAAACTATGTTTGAGAAGCTCAAGTCGGGGTTTAAAGGCTTAGTAACTAAGGTAACCACGACGGAGCTTAAAACTGAAAGTTTAACCCCTATTATATCTGATTTTAAAATGAACCTTGCAGAGAATGATGTGGCTTTTCCAGTCGCAGACAAAATCTGTGATGATCTAGTTGCAAGGCTTGATGGTGTTCAGGTTAAGCGAATGGAGGACCGTAAAAAAATCGTTGACGAAAATCTCCGTCAAGTTCTTCTAGAAGTTATGCTAACCAACCAAAGAATAGATTTGCTACAAAAAGCAGAGGAAAAACGCCAAAAGAAAGAACCGCTAACACTTATGTTTGTAGGCATCAATGGCACAGGTAAAACTACCACTATCGCCAAAGTTGCTCGGTTCTTCCAAGATAAAAAATATACTGTAGTTTTGGCGGGAGCCGACACTTACCGTGCAGGTTCAATTGAGCAACTCGAAGAGCATGGACGGCGGCTGGGCGTCCGCGTGATTAAGAGCACCTACGGCGGCGATCCTGCAGCAATTGCCTATGACACAGTTAATCATGCCCGAGCACATGGAATCAATGTGGTCTTAATCGACACGGCGGGCAGAATGCAGACAAATCAAAATCTTATGAACGAACTCATTAAGGTCAAACGTGTCGTGCAGCCAGACCTCACAGTATTTACAGTGGATTCACTTATCGGTAACGACGCGGTGTTACAGGCAGAAGAATTCAACAAAGCAGTCGGCATAGATGCAACCATCCTTACAAAGGTAGATGCCGATGTGAAAGGTGGTTCAGCTTTGAGTGTGACCTATGTAACACAAAGACCAATTCTCTTCATAGGTGTAGGGCAAACCTACAAAGACTTAGAACTGTTTAACCCTGACAAATTTGTCAAGATGGTTCTTGGTTAGCACACAATAAAAAGAGAAGATCAGGCTTCTTCTATTTCGGTAAGTACGAATCTGAGTTTACTTGGGTACACCCAGTATGCTTTGATAAAGTCCTCTAGGGTCTGTTCGACATCGAGGGTTTCAAAAAAACTCATAAAATCTGCCGCGATACCTTTGAGGTTTTTTGAGCTATAGACTTGGACGTTAAAGATGTATTCGTGGTTAATCTCAAGTTTATCCAAGTTAATAGACTGGGGCACTTCGAGGGGAAAAACTAGTCCAGTTATAACATCTAAAACGACGAGTTTGCTGGGACTCTCACTTTTGATTTTAACAACGATTAATCTTTTTGCGATTATTCGGAAGTTCCACTCGTCCTCTTGATTTAAAGTCGCTGACAAATAAAACACTCCTAAAACTAAAAGTCAATATAACTATTTTACTGTTCCTTATCGGGCTATGCACACCACAGGGCATACATGGAACAAATTTGGTTAATAGGTAGTTATTGGAGGGATTGGGGGATAATTTTAAAATGTTTACATGAAATTGCTATAGTGGATCGGCGAAATGGTAAAACTCAAAGCTGTCTTGACAACACACTATCCTATAATTGGGATTTTGCTGGGCAGCTTGCTGATTACAGCATATTTGGCTACTTACACGAATTGGGATGCCCAAATAGAATACGAAGCAACCTCAAGTATACTTACGCAGGGCTTTCCCTACATCTCAACAGGGTTTATGATTAATCAACCGCCTCTGGGTTTCTATGTTTCCGCCCTGTTTTTTGGAGTTGGGGGTTTATCCTATCTTAATGGGGTGTTGCTAACTACAGCGTTTGGATTGGGTAGCGTCTTTCTTCTATATGTGCTGGGTAATTTGATGTATGGTAGAAAAACGGGGCTTGCTGCAGCCGCGCTCTTTGGTATGATGCCGTGGCATGTGTATATGTCTCGGGTTTTTCTGATAGATAATCAGTATCTTTTTTGGGGTTTACTTTTTTTAATTTTGGGTATTCTGGCGGTTAGACGTAATTCTCAAAAGTTGGTGTTGGGTACAGGGGTGGTTTTTGCAGTTGCCCTTCTAACTAAGCTTTATGCAGTTTTTATGCTCATACCTATGTTGCTGGTTATATATCTGCATAGAAAAGAAACTTGCTTCAAACTTGATTTTAAGAAGGTGATACTGTTTGTTTTGCCCTCGTTGGTTTTGCATGTTGTTTGGTTTGGTATCTTTGCAAATCAGCACTTTATGGGTGTCTACTTTAACACTGATTTTACACATCCTGAGTGGGTGGCTGACCCGGTGCTTGCGTTTTTGCCGATTATATTTGTTAATAGTGCGGGGTGGTTTGTTTTTCTTGGAGGGTTTTTCTCTTTAGCCCTTGGAGTTATCTACAGAAAACGGCTGAGAGCGTTTTTAAAGATGGATGTTGTTTGCCTTGGAACCATAGGGGTAATTGTTGGGCTGAATCTGTTTTTGGTACTGGGTTTGCACTTAATGATTCCCTATGTTAGTGCGTTTAAGTATAATTATTCTGTTGTGCCTTTCTTTTGTTTGCTTGCGGCATCGCTGATAGATAAAAGCGGGGTATTAATTGAGTCTATTAATCAGAAAAAAGATCGCTTAATTGCAATGGGTCTTGGTGTTGTTGGGTTGGGTTTGTTGTTTGCTTCTCTAATTGAGAGTACGTTGTTTTTAAATTACAGGTGGGGGTTTGTGCCTTTTGGTGTGGATAGCGTCACTTATTATGGGTTATTTGTGTTTTCTGAGGCAATGGATCGTAATCTATTGGAGATGCTTCATTTTGGTGTGTTAATTTTGGTGGCACTATGTATGGTTTTACCGTCCTTGATTACGGTTTTAAAGAAACAGTTCAGATAGCGAAGAGTTCAGTCATCAAAAGAAGATAAAAATTTCTTGACGGATGATGTGGAGGAAATGATTGTGTTTATTAAGATTGGCTGTGTTGCTCTATGCGGCACAGTTGAGGACAGATGAAGAGTACCCAAAGAATCGCTCACAATGAGTACATGAAGTCTATATTAGTCGTTGCTGTAGGGGTGCTTATAATCGGCGGTTTCTTTTTTGGTTTGCCCTTGGCACTAAACGTTGATGTCCCAATACGGGTGGTAGAAAGCGGTAGCATGTGTGTAACCTATAACGGTTCCTGTGATGGCGGAAGCCACATCTTTGAGCCTACCCTTCATGTTGGGGATATAATTATCATCCAAGGTGTGGATGCCAAAGACCTAAACATCAACTATCCAAACAGCGACATCATCGTCTATCAAAATCCAACTAATCCCTCAGCTACACCCATCGTCCACCGAGTGGTCACCAGCTATGAGATTGATGGCAAACTCTACTTCCAAACCAAAGGAGACGGCAACCCAAGCCTGAAATGGCCAAACCCAGTAGCAGAGCATGATTATGACTCAAACTGCATATGGCACACAGGCGAGGGTGTATCTGAAGATCAAGTCATTGGCAAAGTGATTATGCGAATACCCTGGTTTGGACACATTACGCTATTTCTACGAAGCAACCCCTGGTGTCTACCAGTACTTATTGTAATTATCCTCGTCCTTATAGCCTTAGAATTCGTGTTACCCATGCTAAAGAAAAAACCACAAGAACACAAAACCCAACCCGAACCAACACCACAAGAACACATAAAACAAGAACACGAAACCCAACCCGAACCAGCCAACGACCTAACGGACATGTAACAGGCTATTTTGGCGGTATCAAAATGATATTTTGAACCCGCGGTTCCTTTTAAGTAGGGTAGAAGGTTGTTATGATTGGTTTTTTCGGTGATTTCGCTTTAGGTGCCACAGGTCATTAAGTTTATCTTGAAAATATATTTCTGAGTGTTTAATGGCAATATTTCAAATCCTATCGACCATAAAGTTTATTTTTTCATAAATCAAGTATGTGCTATGGTAAACATTCACAGTAAACTAGTATTTTTAATGCACCGCAAGCAGGGCGATTGTTTAAACTGCGGTGCTGTGAATGTTGAATTGGTGGGAGGGTGCTTATGTGCTGAGTGCTATGATAAATATATCAAAAGCTGATTCTGAGACTACTATAAACGGGTATGCGAACGCACTTTCGGTGTCTTTTACTAAAATATTTCACTTTTTCAAGTTATCCCAATGACTGATTTTACCAATTAGAAGGAAATATAGAGTGTATCTGCATATTTTTGTTACACCAAAAAGAGGTGTGGCCTGTTAACACAGGAGTTGTGTTTATTCAGTGGGTGTTGGTTTGTATCTTGAGAGGATGCCTTTGGTGATTTTTGGGGGTCGGGGTTTCCAGGCGGCTAGGCGGGTTTGGAGTTCTTGGTCTGAGAGTTCGACTTTTAGAGTGCGGTTGGGTATGTCGATGGTTATGGTGTCGCCGTTTTGGATGACTGCTATGGGTCCGCCTTCGAAGGCTTCAGGTGTGACGTGGCCGATGCTTCCGCCGCGGGTTGCGCCGCTGAAGCGTCCGTCTGTGATGAGTGCGACTGATTCTGAGAGGCCCATGCCTGCGATGGTTGCGGTTGGGATGAGCATTTCGGGCATGCCGGGGCCGCCTCTTGGGCCTTCATATCGGATAATAACAACGTCTCCGGGTACCACTTGGTTGGCGCGGATGGCTGTTATGGCTTCTTTTTCGGATTCGTAAACTTTGGCGGGTCCGGTGTGTTTTTGCATTTGGGCTGAGACTCCGGCTGTTTTTATGACTGCACCTTTGGGTGCGAGGTTGCCGGTTAAGATGGCAATGCCGCCTTCTTTGTGCACTGGGTCTGAGAGTGGTCGAATGACTGTGGGGTTGAGCACCTTTGCGTCTTTGATGTTTTCGCCAACTGTTTTGCCGCTGACTGTGGGTAGTTCCAAGTTGAGCAGACCTTGGAGTTCGTTCATTACTGCAGGAACACCGCCGGCAACGTCTAAATCTTCTAGGGCATAAATGCCGCTTGGGATCATACTGCAAAGATGAGGCACTTTTCTGCCGATTTCATCAAATGCGGAGAGCGGCAGGGTTAAACCGGCTTCTTTAGCTATAGCGGGCAAGTGTAGAGTGGTATTGGTTGATCCACCCAGAGCCATATCTACCGAGATGGCGTTTTCAAAAGCGGCTTTAGTTAAGATCATGGAGGGTTTGATATTATCTTTGGCGAGTTGGACTATTTGGTGTCCGGTTTGTTTGGCTAAACGGAGTTTAAAGGCGCTTGTTGCCAGAGAGGTGCCGCAGTAGGGTAACGACATCCCTAGGACTTCGGTCATGCAGGCCATGGTGTTTGCGGTAAACATACCGCTACAGCTACCACAGCCGGGGCAGGCAGAGTTTTCTAGTTGGGTGAGTTCTTGTTCAGTCATTTTGCCTGCGGCCACTTGGCCCAATGCCTCGGGTACAGAGCTGTAGCTGACTTTTCGACCGTTTAATCTGCCTGCGGCCATAGGTCCACCTGTGACCATAATGGCGGGAATGTCGACCCGTGCAGCAGCCATGAGCATACCAGGAGTAACTTTGTCACAATTAGAGACCATAACAAGCCCGTCTAGGCGATGGGCTTGGAGCATAATTTCTAGTGAATCCGCAATGATCTCACGTGAAGGAAGCGAGTAACGCATACCTTCGTGACCCATGGCTATACCGTCACAGACTGCTATGGTGTTAAATTCGAAGGGTTGCCCGCCAGCTGAGAGGATGCCCTCCTTTACGGCTTCAGCCAAGCTACGGAGGTGGATGTGACCAGGAACGATATTTGTGTAGCTGTTAGCCACTCCGATGAATGGTTTTGCCATATCCTCATCAATTAAACCCAGCGATTTGAGTAGGGCACGGTGGGGCGCTTTTTGGTTTCCCTTTTTGATTTCATCGCTTCTCAACATAGCAACCTTCAAGATGTAATGAGAACTATTTGTTTGGGCGGCTGTTAAATTTTTTGCACCCCAACCAGATGTCTATAAGCAAAAGCAACAGCAATGGCGGGTTTGGAGCGAAAAGGTGAAAAGTCACAGTGAGGATGCTTAAGATATAAGGCGATATAGAATGAGTGAACAAGCAAACATGGCAACAATTCAGCTAAACGGTGATAAACAGAATTTTATCATAGATAAAAAAGATTTCAAAACCGGCAGCCGAGGATACTATGGAACAGGCAAAATGGTAGCTGGCGGTAAAAAATATCAGATAAGTATTCAAGTTGTTGAAATTGGGTCTAAACCAAAAGAAGAACAGAAAAAGTAAGTTTCCTTACTTTTTTGTTTAGGGTACAATTGTCGCGTTTTCTATAATGATTTCTTTGAGTGGTTTGTCATTTCGATCGGTTTTTGCTTTTGAGATTTTGTCCACAACATCCATACCGGCTATGACTTTGCCGAATTGGGGATGTTTGTCATCTAAGTAGTTGTTGTTTACTAGGTTTATGAAGAATTGGCTGCTTCCTGTGTCTGGACCAGCGTTTGCCATGGCTATAGTGCCGCGGGCATTGCGGTTTTTACGGGTGAATTCGTCTTTGATATCGGGAATGGAGGGGTCGCCATATCCGGTTCCTGTGGGGTCACCGCCTTGAATCATAAAGCCGTCGATAATTCGGTGGAATATAGTGCCGTTAAAGGTTCCGTTGGTCACGAGACCGCTAAAGTTAGCGGTGGTTATTGGCATATCGTTTCGGAGCTGAATTGTTATGTCACCCATGTTGGTGTGGAGAAGGATTTTTATGCCGTTTACATATTCATCGGCTGTAGTCGAATTTATTTTTTGATCTGTCATAATATCCCAGAACAAATCAATGAAACAATAGCTATTATGCATATTGTAGAACTATGTACCAAAAAATATTTTGAGGTCAAATAAAGAGGAGGCATTTACCTGTTGCTACGGCAAAATGGTAGCACGCAGGATTATTACAGGGTTAACTGGAACACTCATTTCATCAGGTCGAGCGGGATTTTCGGTTACAGGTGCAGAAGCTATTGCATCAACAACATCTTTGCCGTCGATAATGGTACCAAACACGGTATAGGCTGAGTTAAAGCCGCTGATTAGTTGTCCGTTGTCTGCTACGTTTATGAAGAATTCACTTGAGCCCGAGTTCGCTACCCCAGTGTTTGCCATGGCTATGGTGTATTTGTCGTTGCGGTTGTTGGTTCCGATTTCATCTTTTATGTTTGGAATACCACCGCCACTTGCACCTTTGCCGCCTTGAATCATAAAGTCCTCTATTGTTCGGTAGAATGAGGTATTGTCGTATTCGCCTGCTCTGACGAGTTCGATAAAGTTGGTAGATGTGATGGGTTTATCGATTCTAAGGTCGATAGTTATGTTGCCTGCAGTTGTTTCTAGTAGAACTTTGGTTGGATCTATTGGGTCTGGTGGAACTTCGGGTGAGTTGTTACCCAGTATACCTGACGCAGCTATAACTCCAAAAATCACAACAACGGCTATTATTGCACCTATTGCAATCCAAGTCATGCGTTTAGAGTTTTGTTTCTGCTGTGCCGGCGTTAAACGTTTCTTAGGTTTTTGTTTTTTGGGAGCCATATCTGTGTTAGACAACGGCTCTTAATATAAAATTTTCCCATCAGAACATCAGAACAAACGCAAAATAGCCCCCAACACTCAAAATAAACCCATTGTGCTCTCTGCTTTTCAGAACAGTTAACTCTAAGCTTGCATGGTTAATAAGAAAAAATCTCTAAATAGAGAGATCGGCACTTGCGTCTTTGAATATTTTTAGTCCGTCGAGGTTGGGTAAATCGGCAAAGTACAACATGAAGTAGGTTACGCCTAAATCTAGATATGCCTGAAAACTCTGCAGACCGTCTTCTGCTGTACCTATTAGGGTGTATTGTTTGAATTCTTCAAGTGAAGTATTGGCAGGTTTGTGTTTGGCTATTTTTTCCTGTAATTTTTGTTGGTTTGCGGCAAGCAATATCTGGCCGCTGGGCCAGCAAGAACGCTCTATTTCTTGAAAGTTTCTGCCGACAAGTTCGCAATTTTGTTTTAGAATAGATAATTTATGTTTATACAGTTCCAGAGAAGATATAAAGCCCCAGTCGAAGCGATTGGCATATTTGGCGGTAACTTTTAAGGTGTGTTTTTCTCCGCTACCACCTACGGTGATGGGGGGGTAGGGTTTTTGTTTGGGTTTAGGTTCGCATTGGGCGTCTTTTAGGGTGTAGTATTTGCCTTGGTAGTTGGCTTTTGGGCATGTCCAGAGTCGCTGGGTAACTTCTATGGCTTCTTCGAGTTGTGCTATTCTAACTGGGGGTGATGGGAAACTAAAACCATAGGCTTCATGTTCAGTTTTTTGTATGCCTGCGCCGATGCCAAATTCTAAGCGACCATCTGATATGACATCAAAGGTAGAGGCGGTCTTGGCTAGTAATGCAGGGTTTCGGTGTGCATTGCAACTCACCATGATGCCGAGGCGGATTTTGCTGGTTATAGCAACAAGTGCGGATAGGGTGGTCCAGCATTCAAGAATCGGCGTGTTATTATACATGAGGTGGTCATCGAGCCATACGGAATCATAGCCTAGATGTTCGCATTCTAAAACTATGTTTTTTAGTTGGCTAAAGGTTTGGGTTGAAGTTGATGTTGGGAGTGCATAAAAGGGTATAAAGACGCCGTATTTGAGTTTAGACACACTTGTCAGCCCAAGTATAGCATAGAGTGCTGTCGTATTAGGGTTTAGTAGCTACTATAAGTTGTGAATAAACCTGAGAATATGTCATGCAATTTGAGGGATATAGCCAGATAAGTAATTATAGTTTAGAAAACCTAATTTAACCAATTCGTTAATCGTGAACATAGATGTCAACGCCCACGAAAGTTCCTTCTATATTCGACTTGATGATGGAAGATGAGAAAGTAACAAGTGAGGAAGAAGAACGCCAAAAACGCCGCAAGGAACTCATAGAACCTACAGGCGTCAAGGAACTCTTCAAAGATGGCAAAATCAGCATCAACAAATTTACCTGTGAGGGGACACAATGCAAACTCTGCATCAAAGTCTGCCCAACCAATGCACTCTACTGGGGTACAGGTGAAATCGGCATAATTGAAGATCTCTGTGTGTACTGTGGTGCTTGTGTCACCATCTGTATGGTTGATGATTGCATAAAGATCGAACGCACTCGCAAAGATGGAACAGTTGAAAAATTCAGCAACCTCTCAGACGTTGTTAAACTGCAAGAGAAAAAAAACACAGAAAAACGATGGGAACGAGTGAAAACCAACGCAATCACATTAAGACAAGCCTATAAAGAAAAAGATGAAAACACACAAACCCGTAAACGACAAAGACTTCTAAGCTACAAACTATAGTTCAACAAAAGTAAGCTATCTAAACAGTTCAATGCCACAACGACTGGTTGCCAATAGAAAAAGGTGACATACCCACAATCAAACAGGTTTATTGCGGGTTATTATTTTTTGCAGTAAGCACTATAGAAATGCAGTTCGATGGGTAAACAGTGTAAAAATAGAAAACGGGACAGGAAAACACACATAAGCAGAAACATTGTTCTAAAAACTAGAGGAAGATAAATCATGACTAAATCCTACAGCATAGTTGCGCTCAAAGGCGATGGCATCGGACCCGAAGTCACCGAAGCCACCGTTAGGGTA
Source organism: Candidatus Bathycorpusculum sp. (assembly GCF_009778815.1). Classification (NCBI taxonomy): domain Archaea; kingdom Thermoproteati; phylum Candidatus Bathyarchaeota; class Bathyarchaeia (SeqCode); order Bathyarchaeales (SeqCode); family Candidatus Bathycorpusculaceae; genus Candidatus Bathycorpusculum; species Candidatus Bathycorpusculum sp. The sequence goes on along the minus strand of NZ_WRFL01000006.1, from coordinate 44,791 downwards.
TTAGAAGCAACTGAGAAAAAATCCAGCTTTAAACTAAACATACTCTATGGCGAAGCAGGAGCTCACTGCATCGCTGAACATAGCACAAATTTGCCTAAAGAAACCATAGAACTCATCAAGCAGAGCAACGCATGCCTAAAAGGGCCCATGACTACCCCAGAAGAAGCCGGTGCACCAGTTAGCGTTGCAGTTACACTTCGACGAATGTTTGGACTGTATGCGAACGTGCGTCCATGTCGCAGTTTCCCCAACGTAGAATCACTCAAACCCAACATCGACCTTGTTGTCGTCAGAGAAAACACTGAGGGACTCTACTCTGGCGTAGAATCACTTTTGGCACCTGGAGTAGGTATAGCGCTTCGAATTATCACAAGAGAAGCATCGTTTAAAGTAGCAGATTTTGCCTTCAAACTGGCTATGCAACGCCGCAAGCATCTAACCTACATACACAAAGGCAACATTTTGCGCATAACCGATGGCATATTTAAAGATGCAGTTAAAGAAGCACAAAAAAACTATCCTGAAGTCGAAGTTGATGACCTCCACATCGATGCAGCCACCATGCAACTAATCAAGCAACCTGAAAAATATGATGTCATGGTAACCACTAACCTCTTTGGCGACATCCTATCGGATGAGGCCGCACAAGTCACCGGCAGTTTAGGATTAGCAGCAGGTGCAAACATTGGCGCAACCTATGGCATGTTCGAACCAGTTCATGGCTCAGCACCCAAATACACAGGTATGAACCGGGTAAACCCCATAGCCACCATCATGGCCGGAGCAATGATGCTAGATTGGCTAGGTGAAAAGGTAGCAGCTAAAAAAATCGAGGACGCCATCATAGAGGTGCTCAAAGAGGGTAAAGTCAGAACCCACGATTTAGGCGGAGAAGCCAAGGGCACCGAAATAACTGATGCTATCATTGCAAAAATTTAAGCAATAGCCTTTTCTTTATTTTTTTATCGCTACAATTCTTCGGTCTGTTTGCAGGGTAAGGGGTCAATTGTGTTTTTGATGTATTGTTTGCCTCTGCGGGTGATTTTGTAGCGACCGGATTTCTCTGTCAAATAACCAGCCCCAAGCAGAGGAGAGATCAGTTCAGCAAAGTTCACATCAAAATTTACATCCATACCAGCCATGAACTCGGTATATACCGCAGGCATATAGTTGGGTCGAAAAGTTTTCTCAAGTGAAATCACAATCTCACCCTTAGTGCGCAACTTTTCGTTATGTACAACATGCATTATCCAATGCTGAAAAATATTGGTACGCCGCTGGTTAAACCGTTTCTCAAAGGGAAGCTTGAACTTGGAGAACTCAGGCTTTGCGCCTTGCAGTGTTTTTGCAGTTTCGCGAATCAAACCAACACCATCAATGCTTATGCGAACTGCGATAATGACCCCAATGACTGCATCAACCCAGTATATACCAAAGATAGAGAAAACCGCCCCAGCTATAACTGCGGCAGCGGAATAAATCGAGTTCTTAGAGTCAATAGACTGGGAGATTAATGCGAAATTTTGGCTTCTTTTGCCCACAAACCGTTGATAGAATGAAAGCAGAAACATAGAGATCATAACAATGATTTCAACAGCGATAACGACATAGGGCATGGTTATAGGCAGAAAAGTACCAGCTAAAGTATCGCGAATAGAAGAAAGCGAAGTGTAAAACAAGATGCCGACGGTAAGAAACATCAATCCGATAATAACTAAGGTGCCTATGACTTCTTTTTTGAGTTTTATACCGGCCCAAACAATTGCTGAAGCCGCCGTGTCAACTGCGGTGTCTGCACCATCTGCAATTAACCCGACACTGCCACTAAACAAACCTACAATCAGCTTGAGAACAGATACCACAACATAACTCACAGTAGAGTTTCTTGCAGCCGCAGAGGGTCTAAGGATTTGGGTCTCAATTCTATGGGCCCCCTGTTTAAGTGTGGTAGTGAGCTGTTCTGCTTCCACTTGGCCTATATCAGTTAACTCATACTTTTCCTGGGCCAGCCGTATCCAGTCTCGGCAAACTAAAGCCTCACAAGCCGCAACAGCACTCAACTGCTTGCCACCTCTTAGTCGGCGCCTTTTACTAATACGACTGTTTAAATTAATGGTGTGTAACGCTGTCTTTTCTTCAAGTTGCTCTATGGATTGAGGACCATCGTTGTAGATAATCAACAGTATAGAGTCATCTAAGTCACCACTAATTCTGCGCCGCTTACTCTGTGACATACAGATGATGGAGTGTTTAACGTTAATTTTTAAGCTTACCCAAATTAAAAACCAACAACAGGTTACTGAACAGAAATATAGGTACTTGAATCTACATGTACCTCAACTGCCCCGCCCTTTGCTTCCTTCACACGCGCATTAACCAGCAAAAGACGCGCACTTTCACGGAAGAGCTTTTCAAGTTCTTCCACTTTTTCGTTCCAGACAACCACTGTTGTTTCACCGGAGTCGTCTCTTAGTGCAAATCGCATAACTACTCCATCACTGTCGTTGTTTCGGGTAAATCCGGTTTTACCAAAAACCGCCTTCACCACCCCAGTGAGATGTACATTACCCAAATTGGGGTTTAAGCTACTGATTTTTGTTGTAAACTGTTCAATGGGTGGACACGCAATGGTTTCTTCTGAGGATATAGGTTCGATTAGACTTTTGTTCCCCATATGTAGCTCGGTTTTGCCATAGCGGTCGTCTCGGGTATAGCCATGTAACAGCCTAACAGCTTGGCCGACTCTAAGCTCTCCTTTTTCTACCAGCTCGGCTTTTTCATTCCAGAGAACCACACGTAACAAACCGTCGTTGTCCCCTAGCATAAGGGTGGCTAATTTACCTGATTTTTCTTCGCCGCTAAAAGTTTTAACGGGAAAAACTGCGATTAACCTCCCAGCCACATTCACATCATATAATCCTGCAAACAGACGCCCTGAGGAGATAATGTTACTTGGCTCAAACGCAGCCTGTGAGATCTGTATCCCCAGTTTGGCTGCAATCAGCCGTAACAGGGTTTCATCACTCAATAGACCAGCAGTTTTGGTTCGCTCAACTTCAAGCTGCTCTAAGAGTTGACTCTGATTTACCTGTGAGTTTTTAGCTTGAATCTCATCAAGGAGGTCTTGAGTGGTCATTTTACGCCGACACGATAAAGAGTTTGCCGCTTTTAATTTTTGTGTTGTTACACCGGTTATAGTTTTGCTATGGAGGCAGAATGGGCTTTGCAGAACTATACCGTATTGGTTGTCAACGCCTGTTTAGGTTCAGTATGATGTGGAGAGGCATGTCTGAGTTTATAGTGTTTCTGATAAGTCGTAACTGACTAAGTGGTAAATAAACTCGCCAGTAACCGGAAGGCTGTTTTGGTTTTAAACAGATGGCAGAGTTGTTGGGAAGAGACTAGTCGGTTGTCTCTTCTTCGTTGCCATAGTAGGCGTATAGGAAAATCAGGGCTAGTGTGATAAAGATTGAGCCCATTAGGATGTATTGGAGGGTTATGAAATATGTACCGATATCCATCGAGATTCCTCTGTATGTTTACCTCTAATCTTGTTAGTTTACATATTTAAGGAATAGCTTTTTTCCACTCGTTCATCAACATGCTATAGCAGTCATCAGTTTCCTCAAACGTTGTAAACCAGCCCAGATTCTGCGCAAGCTTCTGTGTCAAGAGATGATAGCACATATGCACTTGTCTATCTAGCACTCGAAAGTAGAAGTCGTCACAGGTGCAAAACGCGGCTTCGGGCATGATAAGGTAGTCGCGTTCTCTGCCCACCACAATCCAAACCACTCGCCCAGAAGGTTTGAAAATGTATTTTTTGACTCTGCCTTCGCGTAGCGCCTCAAGTGCTTTACTGAAACGTTGCCCAAACAATTCATAGAGAACATTTAGACTATCACCTGATAGTTTCCCTGTTGCTTTGGCATCTTTGCAAACATCGTTTAGAGTATCAATTTCGGGATTACTCATTGCTACACAGCTTACTAGAATAGAACCTAAAATTTAGGTTTTTAGCCTATGTTGATGGGTTCACCTTTTGATTTGAATGGCTCAGCTCTAGGCAACACAACTTCTAGCACACCGTTTTTGTAGGTAGACTTGGCCTCTTTCACATGGACTTTTGCGGGCAGTTGAACTTCTTTGTAGTACTTGTACTGAGAAGTATCCACAGAGATATCGAGGGAGTCTTCGGTGCCGTGGAGTTTAATATCAGTTTTTTCCACTCCAGGCAGTTCTACGACCACACGAACTTCACTTTGTGTTTCCATGATATCCACAAGCGGTTCACGTTCTTCTTTTACCTGCAAAGGTCCTTTGAGGCCCTTTTTGACATTACCAAACTGCTGGATTTCAGGTTTACCATCAGAACCAATTTTCACACTATAACCATACACAAAGGGCCCAAGCTCTTTGACTGTACTACCATCAGGAAGCTGACGCTCCTTCACATATTCTTTGGGCACTTTTTTGGTGAAATCCTTGAACTGCTCATCCATCATCCGCTCCATCTCTTTGAACATATCATCTATATCACCAAAGAAAGGGTCTTTGGCTGGACGCTGGCGTTTTTTGAACCATTCAGGAAAATCTTCATTATCCGAAGACATACAACCACCTGTGGTATGTGAGTTTTCCAAACCAATAAATTTATTGCAAGAACAATCAACAACCGTTGGAGATAGATTGTCTGTTTTCAGCAAACAAGTAACAGATAAACCGCATTTTTACCAGAGTATACATCAAAATAGTCATCTAAAGCTTGTTAGCAATAAATCAAAATGATTAAACCACAATCTACCTTGTTCACAGGAATATATCATGAGGCAGGTTTTTTAAACTAAAAAATAATAAGTACATTCAGCCTACGGTATAACGTGATACTATTGGTTAAATAACTGTATCACTTTATTTAATTCTGTTTGAGGTACGGTTATGACGGATGTTGCGTTTGTTTTTGAAGTTCATCAGCCCCATAGGCTTCGGCGGAGTTTGTTTTGGGAGGGGAAACTGTTTCGGAGGCAACCCAAAGAGGAGCTTTTTAACTATTATTTTGACACTGAGGTTGATCGGGAGATTTTTAAGCGTGCGGCAAAGAAGTGTTATTTGCCCTCAAATCAAATAATTCTAAAGGTTATTGATGAGCATAAGCGTAGCCGTAAACAAGCGAAATTCTCGTTTAGTGTTTCAGGGGTTTTTCTTGAGCAGTGTGAAATGTTTGATAAAGATCTACTGGAAACGTTTCGTCAGCTTGCCAAGTCGGGGCGTGTGGAGTTTTTAAACCAAACGCACTATCACTCGATTGCCAGCCTCTATCCAAACAAAGAGGAATTCGTGGCTCAAGCGCAGATGCATAAACAGACCATAAAAGATCTTCTTGGATATACTCCTGTGATTTTTGAGAACACTGAATTACTATATAACAACGCCATAGCTAAAACTGTTGAGGATATGGGGTATCGGGGTATCTACACTGAGGGGGTGGAGAGGATTTTAGGTGGAAAATCGCCCAACTATCTCTACACGCCCAAGGGTAACAAGAAGATTCGTGTGTTGCTTCGCAACTACAAGTTGACTGATGATATCGGTTTTCGTTTTTCGGCAAGATGGTGGTCTGAGTGGCCGCTTACGGCAGATAAATATGCACATTGGTTGGCAACAACCAAAGGTGAAGTTATCAATATCTTTCCTGACTATGAAACCTTTGGGGAACATCACTGGCCTGAGACGGGCATTCATGGGTTTCTTCAGCATCTTCCCGATGAAATTCTAAAGCAGGATCATCTAAAGATGGTAACACCCACAGAGGTTGTTGAAAAACATGCTTCATCAGGAGAAATCGATGTACCAGAAGCTAAAGGCAGTGTCTCGTGGGCCGATGTGCAACGTGATCAGTCGGGGTGGTTGGGTAATGTGATGCAGTGGGCATACTATACGGTGTTGCATCGATTAGAACCCCTGGTTTTAGAAGCGAGAGATGAGGTGGTTTTGCGGTTGTGGCGCAATTTTCAAACAAGCGACCACCTCTACTACATGTTTACCTCAGGTGGCGGCCCTGGTGAGGTACATAGTTATTTTAGCCCCTACGAATCACCCATGGACGCTTTTGTCGCAGCCCAGACACTTATTAACGATTTTGAAGCGCGACTAAGGCAGATGATTTTGGCGGCAAATGAACCGTTTTTGTTCTACACAGACAACGGCGAAAAATACTATACCGGCAGAAAGGCGTGGAGTCTATTGGGTTTTATAAGTGCCCTAGGTGAGGTGCCGGTTAGAGCAATTGAGTTTCATGCCGATAAGGATGATTTTGAGAGGTGGGCACGTTTTTCACTGCGAGACAACAAACTAGCCGAGAACATTAAAGCGCTAAAAGTACAAAAAGGCGAAACGCTACGCAAATCCCTTATCGCCACCACCAAAGAACATTTCACGACACAGAACCAACAAGTGATGTAGGTCTAGTTGTTAGTAACTCCTTGAACGGATCCCCGTTAACCAATGCGGGTACATGGAGTTATCGACTTTGTTTTCGTTTTAATTAAGTCCCGGAACTATTGACTTGCAAACAAGATGGACATAAAGAGGCTGTTGAATATCGTTATTTGTAGTGTTATCCTCTCAAACCATTGAAAGAGACCCAAAAAGTTTGATAAACACTAAAAAACAAAAAAGGTACCAAGAGGTACTGGAGAGAGGCATAATTTTGAAGCTCCCCAGGTATTAGGAGGTAGCTCAGCCAAACCAATAAGTGGTATCTAGCTTATGGTTACCCGCTGAAATGATGTTTCTACTTGTCGCTAACAAACATATGTTTCCATCTGGTGCAACTCGGACGCCTGCACCCCAACGGAAATGTGTTCCATCGACTCCACTTATTCCGCCTTCATTTTGGAAATGTCTAGATTTGATGTTATTTGTTTCTGCCTTAATATTGCCCGTGCTATCTATGTAAAGTTTAGTTAGATATCCCCAATCAGCATATGTAGTTCCTGAACCGCGACTGTGAAGCGCAATCATATAAACGCTACCATCCACATCTGCCACAAGTCCAATTCCCTGACAATCAAGTTTTTCAACATCGACAACAGATCCATAAGTACCTTTATTCAAAGAAAAGGAACCTATGTTAGAAAAACGCAGAACCGCATTTGATGGTAATGGGGGCAATGGGGTGTGTGGTTTGGCAGGGGTAAATTTCTCAAACATCCGTTTTGTCAATGCCTCAGAATATGCTTGTCTTACCTTGGATATCTCTTCATCAGAAAGTATGTTTGAAACATATGCGTAATATTTATCCTGATCACCGATGATTAATAAATAAGAATCCTTACCGCCATACTTAAAATCCACTATACCAAGGCAACCTGCCTTATGATTAAAAGAGTGGGATTCCAAAACATCCGAATCTATTTTTGTCACATCGTATACATTAACGATCGATTTATTATCTTTTTCAAAAGGAACAAATAAAAACTTCCCGACACATTGACAACCACCCGGGTGCTTCCAAGTGGGCTTAATTTCCACATGACCAATCTTTTCCTTCGTATTCTTTGCATTTGTATTATACGCTACTTGTATTCGCCCAGTTTCTCTAAGGGCACCCATACTATGGGTAAACACATAATACATTTTATTATCGCCGTCTTGATATTGCGCATAACCTTGAACATGGTGAACACCGATATTTGGATAATAGTTTAAATGGGTAAATTTTTCATGAAAGCCTCTTTCAGATATATTGTTAAAATGCGCCGGCACACCCTTTACTTTCACCGATTTTGCTGATTGTTGTGTCATTTTTTACACCTTTTCAATAATTTTAAATAAAAAGGAATTTTTCCACCTAAACTCAGATACAGATTTAATGATTTCTAACAACATAACTCAATTCCCAACTATTTTTTCATCTTTACCATTTATGCAATATTTTGCTACAATTAATCACCACTGTTTTTAGAAAAATTTAAGCTAAGCGAGGGGTTTACGAAACAACTCTTAGAAACAGGTATACACTCTTACAGTCATACAATCAGAAATACGCCAAATCAGGTAAAAAATCCGCCTGCATCTTATAGACCCACGTCATAATCCTCCAAGACAACCCATAAACGATCAAACAGGGCTCACCACACAACACCAGCCAAACCCCACAAAAGGGCAAAATATATAGGCAATAGTCAAAAAACTAAACACATGCAGTAAAACAACTCATAGCGTTTATAAGACGTTAAACTAACTATTGGATGATACGGTGCATTAGAATGCGTGAAGAGCTTCCGTTTCCAGATAAAGTTTTGCAGACCCTCCACAACCTCTGTGCTACCGCCGCGGATTTAGCCAGACGTGGCGAAGAAGTGGCTCGGTTGTTGCAGAAGGATTCCTTCGAAATTGAAAGTATTTTGGATCACTATAAATCGGAGGGGTTTGCGGAGAGTTTCACAGATAGCGAAGGTAAGAAACGCTACTATCTCAACGGTCGAGGAATAATCAAGGTCTGTTCGTTGTTTACATAGTATAGTGGAAACATGCGGGCCATCATTTTTTCTTGGGAATATCCTCCACGGGTTGTAGGCCAGCTCTCTGAATACGTTAAAGCTCTAACAACCCAGTTGGCGACCAACAAAGTGGATGTGGATATTGTCACCTACGATGACAGCGCAACTGGTTTGACCCAAGAGCCCAGTGGGGTAAAAACCATGCGTGTCAGTAACCCTGTGAAAACCCACATCGGAGTCTTAACGTGGGTGCTTACTCTAAATCAAGAAGTTGAACGGGCCGCAACCAACATCTATTATGACGCCGACAAAAAAATTGATTTAATCGATGTTTATGATTGGCACTTTATCCCTGCAGCAGTTACGCTCAAAAACGGGTTGGATATACCCTTTATCTACTCAGTAGAGAGTTTAGAGGACCATCGCTCTCCAACGGCGCAGTCCTCCTATAATATGGCGATTAAGAGCATCGAGTGGCTGGGTTTCTATGAGGCGGCTAGGGTGAATGTGAAGTCTCAGTGGATGAAAGAGGAAGTTATGCGTATATACAAGGTGCCTTCAGAGAAGATAGCGATTGTTTCAGCCGATCCAGACACTTGGATAGGAGATATCTTGGAGCTATACAGCTCAGCTGTTGTGGAGGCTACTAAGTAGATGGATAAGTTATCTGTTTTGATGCTTAGCTGGGAGTATCCGCCTCGAGTTATCGGCGGGATATCGCCTCATATCTATTTTCTCTCCAAATACTTAGCCAAACAAGACATCAAAGCCTACGTGGTTACCTGTGATTTTCCAGGTGCTCCAGCCCATGAAGTTATTGATGACGTAGAGGTGTATCGAGTGGACTCCTACAAAAGTCCTTCACCAGATTTTGCCTCGTGGGTTTATCTGATGAATATGAACATGCAAAAAGAAACCGCTACGCTCATAAAAAAAATCGGTGGCAAAATTGATGTTATTCACGCACATGACTGGCTGGTTGCTAACGCCGGTATTGGATTGAAGCATATCTTTCGTAAACCCCTCTTAGTAACGATGCATTCAACCGAGATGGGTAGACGCGACGGACTGCATGCCACTGGAGAGAAGATGATTCATGAAACTGAAGCGTGGCTTACCTATGAAGCCTGGAAAGTTATCTGTTGCAGCGACTATATGATAAATCACGTCAAATACGTGTTTGGTTTACCAAACGACAAATTGGTGATGGTTCCAAACGGCGTTAACAGCCACGGTTATATCGCAGACAAAGACTGCCAAACTTTTCGCAGTAAATTTGCTTTGCCTGAGGAGAAAATTGTGCTCTTTGTTGGGAGACTGGTCTATGAGAAAGGTATTCATATTCTCATAAATGCGGTACCCAAAATACTTAGCAAAGTTAACGCGAAATTCATCATCGTAGGAAGCGGCTATATGAAAGAACAACTCCTAAACATTGTGCGCAGTATGGGTTTGGAGCACAAAGTACTCTTTGAGGGTTTCCTCGATAACGATAACTTGGCGAAACTACAGAAATGTGCTGATGTCGCGGTTGTGCCTTCACTGTTTGAACCCTTTGGCATTGTGGCATTGGAGGCTATGGCCGCAGGAAGCCCTGTTGTCGTCTCAGACACGGGCGGATTGGCAGAAATTGTTGAACATGACCTCACCGGCGTCAAAGTTTACCCCAACAATCCTGACTCGCTGGCATGGGGTATAACCAAAGTCCTTCTAAACACAACCTATGCCCAGTCGCTTCGCAACAATGCATACCGCCAAATAAAGGAGAAATATGATTGGGAAAAAATTGCTCAAGATACTAAACGTATCTACGAAGAAGTCTTGGGCGAGTATTCAAAAAGTTTCTGGGCCTAACCAAGAAGGAAACATCAAGCGCAGAGTGGTTCCCGCTAAATAGGGGGTGTAGTAGGCACCGTCAGTACCATACAGAGTGTTTTATTTGCCTATGATTTTCATACCCTCAGCTAAAACCCAGGGTGCGATTATGGAGCCCATTTGTCGTTCATTAGCGCCGATTATGGTGATGTTTTTTAGGAGTTCAAAGATGTTGCCGGCTAGCATGATGGCGTTGCAGGGATGGGTTATTTCGCCGTTTTTGATTTTCCAGCAGGGGTTGGCTACTACGCTAAATTCGCCGCTGACAGGGTTGCTACTGTGTGCACCTTGGAGGTAGGATATGATAAAGCCCTCTTCGGTTTCGCTTAGTAGTTGTTGGGGTGTTTTGTTTCCGGGGAGGATGTGGAAGTTTGAGGGGGTAATGTTTGGGGTGGAGAGGTATGCGGCTCGTGCGGCGTTGCCGGTGCTTTCTTTGTTGGTTTTTTTGGCAGAGTAGGTATCATAGAGGAAGTTTTGTAGAATGCCTTTTTCGATTATTGGAGTTTTTTGTTGGGGGACGCCTTCACCGTCAAAGACTGCTGTTCGTAGGCCTCCGGGGTATAGGCCGTCGTCGTAAATTGTGAGGTTTTCGGATGCTACTTGTGTGCCGAGTTTGTCTTTGAATGGGGATTGGTTACGCTGGACGCTGTCGGCTTTGATTGCAGACATGAGTGTATATGCAAAGAGGTCTTGGAGGGCTAAGGGGGTGAGGATGACTTTGGAGGTTTGGGTTGGGACGGGTTTTGGTTTGAGGGCTGAGAGGGCGAGTTTGGCGGCTTCTTTTCCTACCCAGGCGGGGTTGAGGTGGTGGTTTCTTGATGCGTCAAATTCGAAACAGACTGGAGTGGTAGTGTTGGCGTCTTTTGCCAGTGTTGCCAAGCTGCACTCTGTTATGGTTCCTCGGTCGAAGGCGGCTATGCCGTTAGAGTTGGCTATGGCGTTGGCGGCGTATCCGCTACCGACGCCTCCTTCGATGGGCAGTACTTGTTGGTTCACCTCAGATGCGGCGTCTAGCATAGTGACAGTTATTTTAACGAGGTCTTCGGGGCTTAGGTCAACTATTTTTTGGTCAAAGGTGCCCTGGGTTGTGTTGTAGGGTTTGTTTTGGGGGAGGCCGTGCCAGTCAGGGTCGGGTTTGCTGGCTTTAGCTGCGCTTAGTGCTTGTGCAGCGGTGGCCTCAATGGCTTGGGGGTCACCGATAATGTTTGTGTAGGCAAAGCCTATGGCTTTGTTTAGGGTGATGCGTATGCCTATGCCGCGGTCGATGATGCGGTTGGTTTTGCTTATTTGGCCCAATTCGATACCGATATTGGTTGTTTGTCCATCGTAGACGTAGGCTTCTGCCTCAGAGGCGCCTAGTTTTAGGGCTGATTTAACGGCGTTCTCTGCTAGGCTGATTAAAAAGTTTTTTTCAAGCACTGCCACCGACAATTACCTCGCTGACTCGTATATGTGGTCCGCCGTCGCAGATAAAGGCTGTTTGGCCTTTTCCACAGCGACCGGGATCTAGAGCAAAATCTTTGCCGACGCCATCGACTTTGTGGAGTGTTTCAAGGGTGTTGCCGCTTATGGATGCGGTGCGTACCGGGGTTTGGATTTCGCCGTTTTTAATTTCATATCCTTCTTGTATGCCCACCTGAAAAGTTCCATCAAGACTGGCTTGTCCGCCGCGAAAACTCTTGAAGTAGTAACCTTCTTTGATGCCTTCGAGGAGTTCGTCTAGGGTTTGGTCTTTGGGTTCCATGTAGGTGCATCGCATGCGGATAATGGGCTCTACGCGAAAGTCCTCAGCGCGTGCGTTGCCGGTGGGGTGGGTGTTGAATTTTTGGGCGGTTTCTCGATTGTGCATCAAGCCTGAGACGACACCGTCTTTTATGAGCAGGGTTTTGTGACTGGCGACGCCTTCGTCGTCATATTTGAATGCGCCAAATGCACCCTCGATGGTGCCGTCGTCGTAAAATGTAACAAGATCAGAACCGATTTTTTTGCCCATGTTGCTATCAAGTAATCCGCTTGATAGTGCAAGGTCAGCCTCTGCGAGATGGCCAAAGGCTTCGTGTACAAACACGCCAACCACATTTGGTCCAAGTACCACCGGAGCTTTGCCGCCTTTGGGGGGTTTAGCGCTTATTTGCTCAATAGCGCGCTGAGCTACTTTTTGTCCCAGCTCCTCGGAGGGCTGAGTGTCAAATAGTTCATAGCCTGAGGTGGAGCCAATTTCTTCTCGACTAAAGGTGAAGGTGCCCTCAGTTTGTGCAGAGGCGGTGATGCGGGCCCAAACATAGAGTTTGTCTTGCTCAATGTTTGTACCTTCGCTGTTGACAAAAAAGCTTGTACCCATCAAATCCATGTAATCCAATCCACAGCTCTTTATGCGCGGATCAAAGCTCAAACTGGCTTTGGTGATATCGAGGGCATTTTTTATTTTGTCCTCCATGGCGATGTCTTTGGGGTTCTTTTTGGGTTTAGCGCTCACATGATCCTCCACAATGGGTGCAGAAGCCAGTTTTATTGGGGTTTTGAGACGTTGGCTTACTAGTTTTGCCATGCGACAAGCATCAGAGATGGCTTCTTCTAGAATTGTGCTGTCTAGTGAACCCGCAGAAGCAAACCCCCATGCGCCGTTGACTAAAACGCGGATAGCCACGCCTGATTCTATGCCTTGTTTGGCGGCTTCTACGCGTTCTTCTTTGAGGGTAAACATGGTTTTGGTTAGTTGTTGTGCGCGTGCTTCGGCATAGTTTGCGCCGAATTTGGTGGCTGCTGTGGTAGTGATTTTCTGCAAAATATCCTTCAAAGTATTTGACCTATAGAGAGTAGGTTTGAGTGGGAATTAAACCATGCGGCGTTTTAATTGGTAACTTGGTTAGCAGAAATCGCTCATGCTTCGTTGTTGTACCCGTGGAGTTGCCAGAGGTTTGGCTTTGATTACTGATACTGAGACATCGAGGGTAAGTTGTCCATATACGCCATCGTATCCTGGTATGACTTTTGCTGAGCCGTTGCGTACTTTTATGATTGCTTGTGCAAAGGGAACATCCACCACGGATGCTATTTCTTCAAATGGTGCATCCATAAGCACGGTGTATTCGTCACCGAATTTTGCTATAAGGGCGTTGTAGATTTTCCAGACGGCTTGGATAGCAGGGGAGTCGGTTCCAATGACGGCGGCGATGACTTCGCTTAGGGGGAGGAGACATTTAAAACCGGGAGCGTTGGGGCGTTTGTAGTCTGAGGGGCGGTCGGAGAGTTCTTCTACGCGTTGTTCAACGCCTTTGACGAGTTTTCTGCGGCAGACCGGGCAGGTGTTGCCAAATTTTATAGCTTCGGGGGGTGAGAGACTGACTTTGCAGTTGCGGTGTCCTGTCCAGTGGTATTTGCCATAGGCGGGATCGGTTTCGATGGTGAATTTGAAGCGCTCAGGGTCATTGTCAGATATGGCAGAAATCACATGGTCATAAGTACAGCGGGGGAGGTCAAATGCGTTGGCTTCTCGGCCAATGCGCCAGGGCCAAAAGCTGTGGCAGTCACTGTTTGAGATTAGGGCGTATTTATCTAATCCGCTTAGGCGCCAGTTCATTGCTGGATCTGAGGATAAGCCTGTTTCGAGGGCGTGAATGTGTTTGGTCATGTCTTGGTAGCAGTCCTCAACTGTGTCAAATCCGCTAGAAGCACCAAAAAGGCTAAACCAAGGGGTCCAAACATGCGCGGGAAAAACCATATTATCTGCATTAACAGCCATGACTTCTTCGACTAGCTGCGGTGCAGTACAATCAAGAATGGGACGGCCATCAGAGGCTAAATCACCAAAGCGTGCAAGCCGCTCGTTAATTTGGTCAGCTGACTCGAGATTGGGGGTTAATATGACATGATGTATCTTTTTGGATGCCCCTTTGTAGTCAAAGATTGTACAAACCTCAGTTTGAAGCATAAAATACACAGGTGAATCGACATTAGCAAGTTTGAATAAGCCTGTGTCTGCTTCGGGGGCAAGGTTTTCACGGATCTCTTTTAGCCACAGTGGATGAGTAAAGTCGCCTGTACCCACCAAGTTAAGCCCCTTAATTTTTGCATACTTGGCTATTTCACCCAAACTCATCTGTTCGCTGGTCGCACGACTGTATCGACCGTGAATATGAAGATCAGCCATTACTCGAATTGCCAACATCCCCTATAACTGCTTAAAGCTTGTTTAAAGCTGGGGTTATAGGTTGATTGTGATAAATTAAGTTTGCCCGATACACCTACTACAGTCTTTTCCCAAAACCAGTTCTTAAACAACTCAGAAAATATGACCGACATCTATTCAGTTATAGCACATTACGAAGTAGGCTGATAACCTTGCGTTTGACCAAAAACAGGTCAAACAAGGGTAAAATCAGCAGATATGTCGTAATCGTCATAATCTCCCGGGGAGCGTATGTAACTAAACCCTTTGGTGATACGATAATACCCCGAACTCAGCTCTCCATAGTACCAAGTCCAATCTATTTCTATTTCTCTTGTGCTGTTGCCCTCTAAGATATAGCCTATTGAAGTCCAGCCAATATTTTCGGTAACACAGGGGAGTTGATACCACTCGCCGTTGACTTGCTTTTCAATAGTATATTCTGAACCAAACATGTATTCATCTGGAGCAATATTTTTTATTATTAGGGTAAGTTTAGTATTGGAAATAGAGTCTGCTTTTACTTCCAAAATTACAGCTTCTGAAGCAGGGATTGGACCTGGATCAGAATTAAGTTCATTGTTACGACTAATAATAGATAGACAAACCACACAACCCGCGATTGTTATAGCGAACAGAATTATAGCCGCAAACACTTTTGCGTTCATAACTATTTGGCTCCTCTAAGAATACGACTTATGTTTTTGTTTATGACATCTTCCACATTAGATCCCGCCTGTATATCTTTCACAAGTTAGCTTTAGTTCTAAGTATTAGAACATCTAATTTCACCACTAGAACGGTATGCTCTGAGCTGTTTGTTGATCGATTGGGATCTATACGACATATCAATGAAGGTTTGCAGGTAAAAAAAGGGCAGAATCGAAAGAGAGAGTTGGTTATTGTTGTGGGGATTTGGTTTGGAGCCTGAGTGTCCAGGCCGCCAAGGATTCTAAGAGTTGGCTGATGAGTTGGCGGGTTTGGGGGTTAGTTAGGTTACCTTTTTCATCTACGTTGTTTTGGGCGTCTGAGAGCATAACTTCGGGACGGTTAATCGGATACATATCAAGAAAAACAAAAATTTGCCGTAGATGATATTGGGCTCTGGCGCCGCCGAATTTTCCGATCGAGGCGCTCATGATGGCAACGGGTTTGCCCTCTAAGGGGTTGCCTTGGGGGGGTCGACTGGCCCAGTCTATGGCGTTTTTGAGTACACCAGAGAGGGAATAGTTGTATTCGGGGGTAGCAATAAGCAGGGCGTTGGCAGCGCGTAGTTTTTGCTTGAACTCTACAACTTTTAGGGGCAAATTGTCATCTAGGTCGGAGTTGTATAGGGGAATGCCCTCTAAATCATATGTTTCTATGGTCATCGTTGGGGGTGCTACTTCGACGGCGGCGCGAACTAGGGCCTTGTTGTAGGAACCCGCACGTAGACTCCCTGCAAAAGCTAGAACCTTGATTTTATCTGTCAAAAAAACACCATAAAAATTAGGTGAACTATTGATTTAAAGGTACTGATGAACCAGAATCTTGAAGGTTTACAATATTTTTTTATTGCGCTGTGGTGCACCTACAGTTATGCATGAATGGGCTTTAGCTGAATCTATACTTGTTTCTGCACAGCAAATCGCAGAACAGGAACACTTAGTGTCAGTTTCAGAAGTTACCATTCGGGTCGGGGAACTACAGCAAGTGGAACCTCCGATTCTGCGCTTTGCTCTAAAACAGATGCGCCAAGGCCTGCTATTGGGCGCTAAATTTCGGATTCTAAAAGCAAAAACTACTCTGAAATGCCGAGTCTGTGGCGCTACTTGGCTATACAGTGCCAAAAAGCTTGACAAAGCTACAGCTGAGGCTATTCATTTTGTACCGGAGGTTGCCCATAGTTATATCAAGTGCCCCAAATGCGGCAGTCCTGACTTTGAGATCGTAAACGGCCGCGGGGTGTGGCTTGAGGATATAAAAGGAGTTAAACGCAGTGATTGATCCCCGTGCGAGCATAATCGGAGAACGCCTAGCAAAAACAGGGCGAGTTGTTGCAGTTTCCAGCGGTAAAGGCGGCGTGGGTAAAAGCATGGTTGCAACAGCGCTAGCACTTGGGCTTGCTAGACAGGGGTTTAGGGTTGGATTGTTTGATGTGGATTTTACAGGTCCCTCAACACACATAATTCTGGGGGTTTCGCAAGATGTACAACCCAAAGAGGATCGGGGATTGGTTCCAGCGAAGGTAGAGGGTTTATGCTATATGTCACTGGTTTATTTTATCGGAAATAGACCAGCACCTCTGCGGGGTGTGGATGTTTCAAATGCACTTATCGAGCTACTAGCAGTCACCCAGTGGGGTAAGTTGGATTTTCTCATAGTAGATATGCCGCCCGGTATTGGGGATGCGGTGCTGGATTTGGTGCGCTTAGTTAAAAAAATTGAGTTCTTAATCATTACTACACCTTCACTTTTGGCGTTTGAGGTTGTGAAAAAGCAGGCGGCATTACTTGAGGAATTGGGGATGCCTATAATTGGGGTAGTTGAGAACATGAAACAAGACAACAACAGCCGGGTCATTGAGGAGCAAACTAAACAGTTGGGACTAAGATATCTTAGTGCGGTTGCGTTTGATCCAAACATCGAGAAAGCCATTGGCGACCCAGCAAAACTCTTAGATACCGCTCTTGGAGAACCCATAGCCAACCTAGCAAAGGTTCTCTTGGGCAACAAAATGTGATTTTGATGGTTTGTCGAGCAGTTATTTTTGATTTTATTGGTACTTTGGTTTATTGTAAGAACTACAGTATGGTTGACTCTGAGATCAAGCTTTACTCTGCGTTGGTATCGCAGGGGTTTGAGCTGGAAAAAGAACAGTTTTTGGAGGCCTACAAAGAAGCACATCAAAAGTACCGCAAAATCAGATACGAGCAGTTTAGGGAGGTAACTAATGCAGTGTGGGTTTCTGATGCACTGTGTAACTTGGGATTTAGAACAACTCCTGAGCACAGCGGGGTAAAGGAGGCGCTTAACATATTTTTCCAAGACTTCCTAAACACGGTTGAGCTCTGCGAGGGCGCTAAGCAACTGCTAACCCAGATTGCTCAGCAGTATCGAGTGGGTTTAATTAGCAACTTTACCTACGCACCTGTTATCTACAAATGTCTTCAAAAAACCGGCATACACAGCTATTTCAATGCGATTGTTATCTCTGAGGAGGTAGAGTTGCGAAAACCCAGCCCAAAAATTTTCCACGATACCCTAAATCGTCTGGGTATTCAAGCGCATGAAGCGGTGTTTATCGGAGACAGCCCCCTAGAAGATATCAAAGGGGCCAAAGAGGCAGGATTGAGAACCGTATTTAAGCCCTCGCAGTTCAACAGTATAGCTGATTTAGTCCAAAGCAATCAGACGCCCGATCAGATTGTAGAAAAACTTGCAAGTATTCCTCAAAAAATTAGCCAAATTTTTACCTGAATCTAATTTTGAGACTTAACCGCTACAGCGAACAAATCAAGAGTAAAGCAGAGCGGAGCATACTGCAGAGAAAAAACGAGAAATCAGTAATATATGAAGGCGCATATTGAAATGGATGTTTTCAGACAACAACAAAGTAATTGCATGCTTCCATAGTGTTATAATAAATTAATATCCACTGCTGTATAGTTAGTTGTGGCGGCTCAAAGTGACTGAAGCGGTTTTTACAGCAAAAGATAAAGCAAATCTTGAAACGTTAACCGAAGAGATACCCAAAATCAGAGAGATACTTGAAGGCTTTCCTAAATTAGTATCACATATGGAGAGTTTAGAGGAAACCTTGGAGATTTTAAGCGATAAAGAAGCAATGCGAAATATCCGAGCGGCACAAAAAGATGTTGAAGAAGGTCGTGTGTATAGCTGGGAAAAAGCCTTAAAAGAATTGAATATTGATGAAAAAGACCTCTAAACTGGTTCTAACCAAAAAGGTTCTCAAACAGTTAAACCGGTTAGATAAGTCGATAAAGCTCAGACTTACCCGCGAAATACAATTTCTATCGATCGATCCTATGGTGGGTAAACCATTGACTGATTGTTTAAACGGGTTACGGTCTCTACGGGTGGGTAAATATCGCGTTGTTTATCAATTTTAGAAGGTAGTGTTATAGTTCATACAATGGAACTTCGTAAAAAGTCTATGACAAATAAAGTCAGCGTTATTTTTGATGCGTTACCACCGTTTTGAGGACGCGCAGTATAATTTAGTGCCTTTGAGTATAATTGTCAGTTACTGTTTTAGTTTTAATACAGTATTTTGGACAACACAACATATTGGTAAATCATGAGGAGTATCTTGTATTGCTGTGTGAGTTGTAGTGTTAAGAGGGTTGGAGAAAAATTTGTTGATTCGGTAGGTTTTTACGTTTAGAAGCTGATTGCTTGTTGTGAACTATCTTGACTGGAAAGCTTTTGACGTTTGAGGAGGCTAAACGTGCTGTTGAGATCAGCTTTAAGCCTCAGCTACCAGATACCGAAGTGACGGTGTTGTTGGAGGCCTACAATCGGGTATTGGGTATTGATGTTGTGGCACCGCAAGATATGCCGGGTTCTAACACTGCAACGGTTCAAGGTTATGCCCTAAACGCCAAAGACACTGCAACGGCAAGTGAGGATAACCCAGTCGCATTGAAGGTCTGTGGAACCATAGCCGTTGGGGAGACATCCCAAGTTAGTCTCTTAGGTGGGGAAGCGATAGAAGTTTCTGTGGGCGCGGTTCTGCCGCAAGGTGCAGATACAGTTATAGCCGCCCAAGATGGTGAGCGGGAAGATGATACCCTGCAGGTTTATGGTGAGGTTTTCTCAGGGGAAAATATGCATCAAGCGGGTTCAGATATCCAAAAAGGTGCTGTTGTGCTTCGAAGGGGACAGGTTTTGGGTTCTGCAGAAATTGGCGTTTTGGCGGCTTTGGGGTTCATGGAGGTTACGGTGCTAAGAATGCCTATGGTTGCTGTTTTCTCAGTCGGTGCTGAGATAGGTGAGCTGGGCAAGCCGTTGCCAGCGGGAAAAGTCTTTGATGCGGCGGCCTACAGTGTGTATACGGCCATTATGGAATGTGGAGCCAAACCGGTTTGCTTAGGTGTGGTTGCAGAGGATAAATTAGCAATTACACAGATGCTTAAAACAGCAACCGCTGTGGCAGATATGGTTGTGGTTTGTTCAAGTGTGGATATTACAGAGATTGCAGATACAGTAGATAAACCCGGAATTGTTGTTAACGGCGTTGCGATAAAGCCAGGCAGACAAACCGCAGTTAGTTTCATCGGCGAAAAACCTGTTTTCATACTACCCAGCAATCCGTCTGCAGCGTTGTTAGTGTTTCAGTTGTTTGCGCGGTCGTTGGTGCAACGTTTAGGCGGCAGACCCGTTGCGGGCTTAAAAACCGTGATGGCATATGCGGGTTCAAAGATGTTTAGTGCGAAAGGCAGTCGTAGTTATGGGTTAGTTGAACTCAAGTTTGATGAAAACTGTCGGTTAATCGCAGATCCACTTCAAACCACAGGTGCTGTATCGGCTCTAGTAAATGCAGAAGGGTTTGTAGAGATCCCAGAAAACGAACAACACATAGAGGCAGATCAAGAAGTTGCGGTTAGACTATTTCGCGGTTCAGCAGGCAAAAGTTAAGTCTTTTTCTTAATCAGTAGCAACGCAGTCACTATCCAAGTAGACACTGGATATAGTAGCATGCTTAGGGCAACAAGTGTGTTGCTAAATCCCACAAAATAGAGTGTATATAGCGAAAACACTGTAATTGTAACTAGCAAGATAAACCCTAACCAAGGTGCCCAAGCACGTTTGAATAGAAGACTATAGGCAGTTATGAGACTAAATATACCCAGAAAACCTACATGTGGCGGGAAGCGGGTAAGCGGCAAGGAAATAAACAAAAGTACCCCTGTAGAGACATAGAAAACCAGGGCTACCAACTGGTTACGGCTAAGACTCCTAAGTTTGGCCGCTATGGACAGGACATATTCGCCTCAGCCATATGCAGTAGAAATAATTAATAATTTTTGCGGCTGGTTAAGCTGTACTTTGACCTACTTAAGTCAAGAGCTTGAGCATAAAACTAAAATTAAGTGCCTATCAAAAATATTTAATGCGCTGGATTGTATATCTTTGAGTTAATAAAAGCGTGAAATCTCCGGTAATGGGATATGTGTTTGAACCAAAAATCAGAGTTGGCGGTGTTCACGATTGGGTATTCCACGCGATCACTAGAAGAATTCACAGAGTTACTCCAAATCTATGGCATCACATTATTGGCAGATATTCGTGCGGTTCCTCAAAGCCGCTATAATCCGCAATTTAACAAAGAAGCGCTTCCAGATAGTCTCAAACGTAGTGGCATAAAGTATCTTCATATCCCCGAGCTTGGGGGTCTGCGCCATCCTAAACCCAACAGTAGTAACCTTGCATTGGAGGGTCAACTCCGCGGTTATGCCGACTACATGCAGACCAAAGAATTCACTGATCAACTCCTAAAAATATTGGCGCTGGCACGAGAGAACCGTTTGTCATTGATGTGCACAGAGGCTTTGCCCTATAATTGTCACCGGATACTGGTCAGTGATGTATTAACAGCGCGGCATGTGCAGGTGTTACATATCATAAGCAAAGAAAACACCGTTACGCATAAAATTAACGAGCTTGCGCAGGTGGAGGGCATAAGAGTGACATATATGCTCTATACTAAGGAGTCCCCTCAGAGGACCCTAAGTGATTTTGGAACCACATAAAATAGGCTCAGAGTTGATAGTGGGTAATTTTATAAGAAATCAAAGATAGGAATAGTTGATGGGGCTGAGCATGCAAACAAACCACAAACAAACAAATACGCCTCAACTAAACCTTGTTACAGCCCATGGAAAACAGAATCGATCAATCAGATTCTTTGTTAGTTTTCCGGGCTTTTTTGGGTTTAGCGGTTTTTTAGGCTTCGCCGCTTTTGGATACCATAATCCGTGGTTTCTATTTTTATTTTGCCTGTTTTTGCTCTTCAAAGAATTTAGACACTGGAACCCAAAACTCAAATATCTAGGCGCTTTAGGAATAATAGGATTAATAGTGGGCCCGCTTGGAGCAACAGGCATAATTGTTGTGTAATAAAACAGGCATGACAACTACCAGTGATTATTAATTTTTGAAAGCATATTGGAAATGGCGTAACACTACACTATCAGGATAAACAGGGTTGCGTAGGTTGAGGTTGTGTTTGTTGCCACTTGGACTTAAAACAAAACAGGCAATATACTGATGGATAACTTTAAGGAGATATTATGTACGTCTTCTGTTAAACTTATTTGACAATTTACCAGTACATATGAGATTATTAATTTTAAGGGGACATGGTTTAAGAATGTACGAGAAACGGAAATATTTTCGGAAAAAGATATGGAACTATTGATATAGCAATCTTATTATATTGCAAATGAATAATAATTTAAGACTTTGGAAAGAAAGCGGTTGACCTAATGGCGAAAGTAAAGGTAATGAGGACACAAAAGAGAGTAATTTGTTTATTTTTTAGCAATCAAGTCCCCGTGCTAAAACATAAACATATACCGTGAGGGAAGTGGAGATTATGGGCACTATAAAATGGGTGCAGTTGGCAGATGTTCATTTTGGGTCTCCGGATTCACATAGTGTAAAAACTATGCGAGCTTGTTTTCTTGATTGTTGTCGCAAATTACAGGGGATCGATTATCTCTTTATCACCGGTGATTTGCGCTTTGGGAAAAATTATCCTGAAAAATATCCAGATGGTACCGTTAAATTTTTGCAAGATGTACAACAAGCTCTAGGAATTTCTCCTGACGACACTTTTATGGTTCCTGGAAATCATGATGTTCTAAGTGGTGATGGACTAAAAGGAACTATCAACGCAATTATGGCGCAATATTCTGGAAATAACACAATTTCGAAGAAACACTTGCAAGAATTGGAGATTGGAAGACAAGAATATCTGAAAGTATATAAACAAATTTGTGGCAAAAAAGAAATAAAGCACCATTTTTATATCAGCAAAAACGATGTAAATGTCATACATATCAATACAGCCATATTGTGTGGCGGAGATAGAAGAGATGGGAGTTTAGTTATTGGCATGCATACATTGGCGCAGTCTTTGGAAGGCATTGATAAGCATAAACCTGCGATTGTTATTGCTCATCACCCTTTCGATTGCCTAGAAGACCATGAGCAAGGACAACTTGAAATGTTGTTAAAAAGGAACAATGCGATCCTCTATCTTTGCGGTCATAAACATTTTATGCGTTGTAAAAATATCAAAGTAAATAGAACAGATGTCGATTTGTGGGAATATGTTTGTGGGTCAAACATGGATAATCCACCCAATACAGAGCCTGCAGTAAAAGGCTTTTTTATAGGAGAACTTGATACAGACATAAAAAGTGGTTATGTAGAGGGTTTTAAGTGGAGCAAAACATGTGAAGCGTGGCTTCCAAACGGTGAATTTTCTTTTCCTCAAGATTGTGCTATCGATGGCAGATATTATTTTCCAAAACGTCCGACATGTAGCGAAAATTTTGTTAAGGCAGCTTATAATAAATATGTAGAATATCTTGGCTATGAGTGTAAAATTAGGTTGGATGGTCTTCCTCCTGTGGATAATGAATCAGGGAGCAAAGCATTTGAACTGGAAAAATTGTTTGTTCCCATGCGCTTTTCTAAACCATGTCCGCTACATCAGGATAACTTGAAACTAAAATCTTCATATAAATCTCATGTTGAAAAAATGTTATGGGATGATCGTTTTGAGCAGTTTCGCTGGAGCTGGGATGAAATCGATAAGCCGATTATCCCCGCCAAAGGGCGTGTTCGATTTGTGATTTTTTCCGGACCCGGTGGCGGTAAAACTACCTTGATGAAAAGGTTGGCGTCGTTTTATGGACTTGGAAACTGCGAGAGCATCGGTGACAATCTTCCTGACCGACCCTTTTTACCCATATGGATCAAATGTAGGCAATTCAGGGAAAACACAGATTTATCCATAAGTGAAATTATTCGCGAAATTCCGGAGCGGGCTGGGTTTGCAGCTGAATTGAACTTAAAAAATGCATTTTACGAATTGGTGAGCGAACACATCCAAAATGGGACCGCTTTGCTATTGGTTGATGGTTTGGATGAAATCGGAAACGACTCAAGTCGCAAGACTTTTATAGATAACTTGAACGTCTTTGCAGCGATGAATAAAAATGTCAACATTATAATGTCATCGCGTATAGTAGGTTATGGGTTAATTGTCCGTCGTTTATCCAATGATTTTTACCCCTATAAAATTCAACCATTTAATTCAGTCGATATTGCGCGCCTATGTACCGGTTGGTATAAAATCGTATTTGGGGATGTGGAAGAGACGGATGAAGCTGCACAAAAACTTGTCTGCACTATTTTGGAAAACGAGAAAATATATAATTTAGCGCAAACTCCGGTGTTATTGATGACTTTGTTATTGGTACATCTGTGGATTGGAGCACTACCTACAAAGAGAGTAGAGTTGTATGGAAGTACCATAGATGTTCTGCTACGTACATGGAATGTGGAAGGATTCCCGCCACTTAATCATATGGAGGCATTGCCACAACTATCTTATTTGGCATACAATATGATGTTTGTTGGCAAAATGCGGCAAACCATCGGAAGAGCAGAATTAGAGCAAATTTTGTTGTGTTCTCGTAAAAACTTACCGCATTTTTTTTCTCCTAACTCTGAAACAGTTTATCAGTTTATCGAAAGAGTTGAAGAGCGTAGTGCCATATTGACAAAACGAGGATTATGTGCAGTTGATGGTCACAGCGGCAGGCTTGAGGCAGAATACGAGTTTTCTCATCTTACCTTTCAAGAATATTTGGCCGCCTATGCTATAGTAACGAAAGCTTATCCTAACGCTACTAGAACTGATGATGTTGTAGACAAACATCTTAAAGGCTTATTTGATGTTGAGGGCCTGAGAGAAACTATCCTTTTGACAGCAGTTCTAGCGAATAGGTGGGAAGCCGAAGATATCGCAAAAGCACTACTTGATTTGTTAACAAGTATCCGTGAGCAACGTCACCATAATAGAGAGGTTAGAATTTCCTATGTAGTCAATTTGCTTATGCAAATAATTGCTGATGAAGCGCCATTAACGCCTGATCTGCGCAAGTCTATTTACAGAGCGTGTTTTGATGACCCTTTGTACAAAAGTTCGGTGGATGGTATTGAGGTTGTTTATGGTTCCAAGTATGGTCAAGAATTACAGAATTCATTACCGCTCAGCGATAAGGAAAGGTCAATTAAAATATATGCACCTTTGCTTAAGTTGATTGAACTACGTAAACAAAAAGAGTTTTCTGTTTTTGACTATTTTATAGAGAATATAGATTCAAATAATATTTTGGATGCGTTGCAAGTGCTTGAAATGGCTGTTTGGCTTGGTGGGGATTGGCAAGGGACAGTTTCCGATCCTGAACAAATTTATGAGTTAAAAAAGAGGTTAGCTTCTTTATGCGCTAACGAGGATAAGCAAATAGTGATGCATGCTTTCGATGCGTTGGATGCGTTTAGTGATGAATATGCAGACGAGGATATTTTGACAGAGAAATTGCTACAAGATCTTTTGAGCTTATTTGATGTGCGACTTAGTAATATGCGCATTGCCGGCAGGTTTCCTGTTAGACGAGACAATATTCCTCACCTCCAAGGAATAAAGCTTACTACGCTACAAAAAGAACAACTTGAAGTGCATATGCGTAATGTGAACGATTGCTTTGAAATGTTCAGTTTTTTCTGGTTTGGGGTTATTTTTGGTGCATGGAGTGTGGAACATGTAGTACAAAGGGCCAAGGCTTTTCTGGATTCGGATTGGTTCAGCGAAGTTGTCGCAGAAAGATTGAGAAAAAATATGTGGAAATATTTGTCGATTTTACAAGAATTAGATGCTGTACCGGCAGAAAGCAACGCTTTGGTTAACACGTATTTGGGTGAACTAGAACAATATGAGAAACAGAGGGAAAAAGAGGAAGAGAGAATAAACTTTGATTAGTGGAAAGATGCTATGCCGAGTTTTGTTACTGCTCAGCAGGTATAGGCGTTTGGGTTCTGTGCAATTAATTTTTTCGCTGTTGCTATCTTGATTTCTAAGGAATCAAAATATTGGCATAAATAGAACATTGGTTCATTGTGGCTTATGTACAAACAACATGCAAAACTAACGCTAGAAAGTGCTTAACTAAAGGAAGAAAAAAAGCATACTATCATAAAACAAAAAACTCAACCATGCCCAAATTAAATTTAGACAAAACGTCTAGAAATGGTTAGTTTTAACTGATTGGCCGTACTTCCTCAAATTTAATATTAATTCATCAAATTTCCGAATTATTCATTATTTCAATTACCAGCAGATAATTAGCGAATGATAGATTGCCCAAAGTCTGGATGGTTTAACTTTGATTATTATGTTGGTGAGGTTTTTTGGAGTTTGGCTATGAAGAAGCCGTTGCATTGATGGATGTGGGGGTAGAGGCGTCGGCATTCTGTTAGGCCTGCTAGTCCGGGTGAGCCGAATTCGGGGGTTATTGGGATTAGTTTAAAGTTGGGGTGTTCTTTTAGGAATTGTGCGATTACGCCTTCGTTTTCTTCTAGGGTTATGCTGCAGGTGGAGTATGTTAGGATGCCTCCGGTTTTGACTTTTTGGGCGGAGTTGTTGATCATTTGTTGTTGGATTTGGCTCATGTTGGCTATGGATTTTGGGCTCAGACGCCATTTTGCTGAGGGTTGTTTAGCAAATACGCCGGAGCTGGTGCAGGGTGGGTCGAGAATAACTATATCGGCTTCGCCTGTAAGTGGAATTGATATGCGGGCGTCTGTGACTAGGGGTTGGGCGATTTTGGCTTTCATGCGGTTTGTTTCTTTTTGCCAGGTATGCATACGTTTAGCTGAGAAGTCTATGGAGATTATGCTACCTTGGTTTTGCATGAGTTGGGCAAGAAAAGTTGTTTTGGCTCCGGGGGCTGCGCAGATGTCAAATACGGTGTTGTTAGGGGTGGGGTTTGCGGCTTGAGCGGCAAAGCAGCTGGCTTTGTCTTGTACATAGAGTAGGCCGGCTTTGAGGCTTGGGGAGGTGTTTAGGGGGGTTTTTTGGTCTATGACTTGGTAGGTGTAGTTTAGGGGTTGGGCTTTTTCGAGTTTGATGTTCTCTGCTGTGAGTTTTTTTAGAATGTCTGCTTCGGATGCAATTAGGGTGTTTAGGCGGATGTAGGTTGGCGGTGGGGTGAGACTTCCTTTGAGAAAGGTGTCTGCTTCTTGTTTGCCAAAGAGGTTGATGCAGTAATCTACAAACCAGGTTGGATGGTAGGTTTCAAGGGCGATGCGCTCAGTTTCGTTGGTGGTTTCTATGATTGGGGTAAGTGGGCGGGTTAGGAGAAAGCCCAAGATGGATTCGGCTTCGCGTATGGTTTGCCAGCCCAGTATTGAGCGGCCCATGCTTGCGATGGATTCGGCTTCTTTTATGGGGAGTTTGTTCCAGTTTTTAACAACTCGGGTTTGATATACGTAGAGGCGTAGAAATGCCTGCAGACCCTGGTTGTATTCGCCGATTTTTTTGGGTGAGATTATAGAGTTTATGAATTTGTCGATGAGGTTTTTGCGGCGGGTGGTTTCAACGACAAGACCATATGCTAGGCGGATGGCTCCAGCGTCTTTTATGCCTAGTTGTTTTGTGGTACGCATTAGTGCGGAGCGTTCATTTAGCCGGCGGATCTCCATCCAGCTTAGGGTTTCGATTGCAATGGTCCAAGCTTCCCGTAGCAAATTTTCATCACACTCAAAGCAAAGACGGCGTCCTAAATAAGGGAATTCTCAGAATCTGTTACTTCAGGTCATCAGCCACATATGTTTATGAATTTTCCGTGGTGTTGTGTTGTGTTCTTGGACGAGCTCCATAATTGGATGGAGGTGACATGTAGTTGTCAAAAAGGATTCGAGAAGAAACGGACTTGAATAGAGGAAAAATGACGGTTCAAGAAGCAGGCAAAAGAGGCGGCGCTAAGGGTGGTCCCCGTGTCCGTGAACTCATAAGGGAAGGCAAAGAATTCGAACAAGAAGAAGAAAGATAACTGCTGGCAACCACAAGCAGTAAGCTGAAACTCGCATACGGTGGAGGACTAAACTTTGTGCTGATCAGTCATGAGCATGTTGTGCAGTAAAATCCCGTTTCTTTTCTATTCAGGTCTATAGTTTTAGGTCGGGGTTAATTTTATTTTTTTGTAGTTTTATCAGATTGTTTGGGGTTTATTTGTCACTAGACATTTTAGTCTCTTTGTAACATATTTGGCAAGGGAAAACGGGATGGCGACACCACTAGACAATTGGTTTGGTCCGGTAGTTAAATCGCCGCAGAAAGAAAGCGTTAAAACAGAAGCGCCCCCCATAGTGCCCCAAGCGCCAATCGAGGCACCTAAAGAAGAGATTGTTGAGGCAACTATACCTAAGGAGAGAAAACCTCGCCAGTTTCCGCCTTTGGCTCCGCAGAATTTGGAGCTTGCTTATTTTGTTTCAGCATCCTATGATGGGAGACAGAAAAAAGCTGTTGTAAAGTTGTATGATCCCAAGTCGGGGCAACTTTACTTTTGGTATGATAACACAGATCATAAACCGTACTGTTTAACCAGCCTCCAAAAAGAAGACCTAGAAAAGTTTGAGCGCGTCACCAGTCATGAGGGGTTTGAGCGCTTTGAAACTGAGACCCGAGAGGATCCCCTAAACGATAGAACTATCCAAGTTACAAAAATTGTTGTTAAAGATCCCCTAGCCATTGGAGGCCGAGCCTCAGGAACCATACGCGACATCATCCCCGAGGATTACCCCAAAGTTATAGGGGGCAATATTCGAGATAGCGACACCAAAATCTGGGAATCCAAGATTAAGTATTATCAATCCTACATCTACGACAACCACCTTTTGCCAGGTATGCCCTATAAAATCCAAGATGGCACCCTTGTTCCAGTTGTTGATGAGCAAGCCACAGAAAATTTAAACAAAATCAGGGAGCTCTTCAAAGACTGCCGCACACAAGCTGAGCAAGAATATGCGCAATATGCTATGATGTGGGCTCAACTGCTTGAGACCTCAGCACCTAGTTTTCGCCGGGCCGCTATAGACATTGAAGTGTACTCTCCTCTTGTTAATCGAGTGCCAGATGCACGCGAAGGGGCCTGTCCGGTTATTGCCTGCTCCATCTATAGCAGCGATGGCGAAAAAAGAGTACTCATACTTAAACGCGAAGACCACCAACAAGGCGATCCCGAATTAACTAGGGGCATAACAGTTGAGTACTGTGAAACCGAAGAAGAGTTGCTACGCAAGGTCTTTGAAGTTCTAAACGATTACCCCTTCATTCTAACCTTTAACGGCGATGACTTTGATCTGCGCTATCTTGCTCATCGCGCCTACAACTTGGGATCACAAAGAAAAGAGATCCCCATAGATATCAGCAAACGCGTGTGTATGATTCGTTATGGTATACATGTGGATCTCTACAAGTTTTTCTTCAACCGCTCAGTACAGATTTATGCTTATGGCGGTAAATACAAAGACGTCAGCCTAGACGACGTCGGCACTGCCTTAATTGGCACCCAAAAAATTCATCTCGACAAAAATTTTGGCGATCTCAACTATAGTGAGCTTGCAGCGTATTGTTTACGGGACAGTGAAATCACCTACAAACTCACAAGCCACGACAATGACTCAGCAATGAAGCTGATCTTGGTGTTAGCCCGAATCGCAAGCATGCCCATCGAAGACGTCAGCCGCCAAGGAGTTAGCCGCTGGATACGCAACTTTTTGCAACGCGAACACCGCAACCGCGGCATGCTCATCCCAAACGCAGAAGACATCCTCACCAAAAAAGGCAAAACCAGCACCACCGCAGTCATCAAAGGCAAAAAATACAAAGGCGCCATAGTCGTCGAACCCACCCCAGGGGTTCACTTCAATGTTGCTGTGATGGACTTTCCCAGCCTATACCCCTCAATCATCAAAGTCTGGAACCTAGGCTACCAATCCATCTGCTGCAACCACCCCAACTGCCGCACACGCACCATCCCCGACACCCAACACTGGGTATGTACCGAAAAAAGAGCCCTAGAAAGCCTCCTAATTGGCTCTTTACGTGACCTACGAGTAAACTGGTACAAAAACCGAGCCAAAGACAAAACCCTGCCCCCGGAATTGCGCAGCTGGTATGGCATCGCCCAAGGAGCACTCAAAGTCATCTTAAACGCCAGCTATGGCGTATTTGGAGCCGATAGCTTTGATCTCTACTGTCCCCCAGTCGCCGAAGCAACCGCAGCTATCGGACGCTACAGCATCACCCAAATACTCAACCACTGCCACACCGTTGGGATCCAGGTTCTCTACGGCGACACCGACAGCTTATTTCTCAAAAACCCTACAAAAGAACAAATCGATGAAGTCATGCGCTACACCGAACAAGAATTAGGCATGGGCATCGACGTAGACAAAACATATCGCTATGCCGTGTTTAGTTCTCGCAAAAAAAACTATTTAGGGGTACTCGAAAACGGCATGGTGGATGTCAAAGGCCTAACAGGCAAGAAAAAACACATCCCGTTGTTTATAAAAGACGCCTTTAACCAAATGAAAGAACGGCTCGCACAAGTCAAAACCCCCGAGGATTTCGAGAAAGCACGAAAAGACATCGCCGCCATCGTTCGAGAGCGCCATCAAACCCTCAAACGCAGAGAATGGAAAGACAACAGCGAACTTGCCTTCCATGTAGTTTTAGGCGACGACCTATCACACTACACCAAAACAACCCCCCAGCATGTAAAAGCCGCGCGTATTTTGCAGAAAAGCGGCAAAGACCTCCGAGCAGGCGATCTCATCAGTTTTGTTAAAGTTATCAAGTCCTCATCTGTTCGCCAGGGAAGCGAAGATAATTCAGGCGTAAAACCCGTCGAACTAGCAAGCCGCAACGAAGTAGACACAGAGAAATACATCGCCTACCTCCAATCCACCTTTGACCAAGTCCTAGACGCGCTAGGCCTAAATTATGAAGAAATCATCGGATTAACCAGACTGGCAAGCTTCTTAGGTGCTTAGCTAACTTTTGAGTGGGTAAATTCGAATTGTGACTATTTGGGTTAGTCACATATCCATAAAAATAACAACACACTCTCCAAAAGTTGGTATAAACCGGCTAATTCTATAGTGATGATCTATGAGTAAAAAAGTAGTAGGTAAAAAAGCGCCGCCCTATTTCTACGATGGGCCGCCACCCGAAAAAGAAGACCGACTCTATGAGACCGATGATATCTACAATGCAGATGAACGTAACGAGATGCTTGATGACGATGAAATAACAGCAGCCGAAGAAGGCTTTATGCGTGGACGCCAAGAAGAACCACCCAGCAAAAAACAAACCCTCAGAAACGCTATTAGCCACACTGATGAAACCGCAGATGAATTAGCTAAAGAAGACGCCGAGGACGACTAACACGCCAATAATAAGAAATTGTGTTCTTCACATCAATACATAGTAGTTAACATAGCGAGCGTATTTTATTTTATGATTAATGAGTAGTTAGGTATATTTTCTAAGGTATTGTTTTGATGCTTTGTTGTTTTCTTTTTGCTTTTTCCAATTTGTTCTTGTTCTTTTTTATTTTTGATCAGTATTGTACGTGAGGTGGGTAAAATAGAGTACATGTTTTAGTTCAGGGCAGGTTTGTAACTTTTTAATTTTGTTATGTTGCTATTTCTGGGCAGGGTTAGGTGTAGTGCCTTTTGGATTTGGTGTGCAATTATCCAGCTTAGGGGTATGGTGTATAGTGCTAGTGTTGCGTTGAATAGAGCTGATAGGGGTAGAAAGGCGTTTGTGAGGACTGGGTTTAATCCAAAGCCTATTGGAGGTGGTTGGGGTAGTGCGAAGTAGTGTATTATTGTCATAAATGTTGTACGGGTTAAGATGCCTATTGTTGTTGCGGCTGTGAGCCATTTGATACTGGCAAGGAGGCTGGTTTGGGGGTTTTTGTGGGCGTGTACTTTTTTGCCGATGACTATTGTTGCATATATGCCGGCTTGCATGGATAGGCAAGCGAGCATATTGTAGAGTGGTCCGGTTGGGAGTGCTCCGGGAAAGAGAATAAAGAGGACACTTGTGTTTAGCAGGCATACGGCTATGCCAGATATGGGGCTGATTATTAGAAGGGCTATGACTATTGGGATTTCCCATATTTGGTAGAAGAGTCCGGGGTCAAATGGTGCTGGGACTGAGAGATGGGTTATGGCAGGGTTTAGGGTAATTGCTATGGCGGCAAAGACTATGGTTAGGGTAAGTTTTTTGGTGTCCAAGGTGTTTCAAGATTCAACATTCATGTTACTTATTTAAGAGTAATTACCCAAAAAAGCGTACGCATATTTGGGTATGGTTGAACAAACCAAACAGCAAAAGAGAGGACAAACAGTGCAGGAACAAGTGCCGCCACTATACCGCAAGAGAATAAACAAAGCAGAACATCAGCTATTTTGCCAAGACATCAACAAAAAAACTACGCTCGTGAGAGTTAAGGGCAGAGTTTGACAGCTTAGGGGGTTTCTAGCGCATAAGGCTTATATCTTCAGAGCCGGTTTTTTTGGCTGAGGGTAAGCTATGCATAAGAAACTCTTGATTCCGGGTCCTACAGAAGTTAGTAAGGAAATACTTCAAGAACAAACCCAATATTTAATTGGTCATAGAGAAAAAGCGTTCTCAGACCTATACGGCGGAATAACCGACAAACTCTCCAAGTTCTTTGAACTGCCGGCTGAGTATAAGCCGACAGTTACCACAGGGTCAGGATCGCTTTGGTTTGATATATTGGGCCGAAGTGTTGCTAAAGAGAAAGCTCTTGCATGTGTCAACGGAGCCTTCTCAGAGCGTTGTGCACAAACGCTGGCGGCGTGTGGTAAACAAACAGATGTTTTCAAAGTTGAGATGGGGCAAGCCATCAAACCAGAGGATGTTTTAGAAAAGCTTGCCGCAGACAAATATGATACGCTAACGGTATGTCACAATGAAACCAGTACAGGTGTGCGTAGTCCCATTGCGGAGATTGGTAAGCGTGCTAGGGAAGAGTTTCCAGAGGTCATTTTTGCGGTGGATGCAGTTTCATCTATGGCAGGGGACAAAACTTTGCCACAAGATTTCAACTGTGACATCGTATTTGGGTCTACCCAGAAATGTTTTGCACTACCCCCGGGTTTAGCAGTTGGCTTGGTTAGTGATCGGGCCATAGAACGTGCTAAAGCGGTGCCAAACCGAGGGGCCTACACCGATTTAGTGGATATTTTTGAGTTTGAAAAGAAGCACCAAACACCTTTCACACCCAATGTATCACTGCTCTATGCACTAAACAAACGCCTAGATCTGCTTCTTGAGGAGACCTATGATAGGGTTTGTGCTCGTCATCAAGATATGGCAAACTATACCCAGACATGGGCTAAGAAGCATTTCAGTATGTTCCCCGAAGCGGGATATGAATCCATAACGGTGAGTTGCATAAACAGCGACGGCAGAGATGTTAAAGCCCTAAACCAGAAACTAGGCGAGCGGGGTTATCTTATAAGTGCTGGCTATGGCAAATTAGCGGATAAAACCTTCCGAATCGGCCACATGGGCGAGTGGAATCTGCAGGGTATAGAAGAGGTCTTGGCACTAATCGATGAAATATGGGAATTATAGAGCTACAAGATCCTTGTCAGCGATAAAATCGCTGATAAAGGAGATTTAGCATCGGGCAAGCATACAAATAACCCACAACATTATAAATGTGCTAGAAAAACTAACCTCAGAAAGTGACGTCTCTTGGTTGACATTCGACCCTTTAGAGCTCTAACCTATACACCAAAAGCAGGCAACCCCGCAGATCTTATAACTCAACCTTACGATAAAATCGACACTGCTCAACAGAGAGCCTACTATGCACTCTCACCTTACAATTTCTGTCGGCTTATCTTACCCTTAGAAGAAAACAAATACGAAATCGCTCAACAGCGAGTCAGTCAATGGTTAGAGGAGCAAGTTCTGAGCAAAGAAGAGCAACCAGCGATTTTTGTTAGCCGACAAAAATTCCACCTAGACGGCAAACAGTATAGTCGGATTGGCATAATCGCGGCTTTGAGGCTCTATCCGTATAGTGAAAATATGGTTTATCCTCATGAAGCTACCTACAAGGCACCTAAGGCCGATCGGTTAAATATGTTGCGCAATGTACAGAAAGACTTAGAGCCAGTTTTTCTTATGTATCAAGATCCACAAGCCCAGACTATTCACTTTATGGATGAGGCAACAAAAACGGAGCCTATTGTAGAGGTTACGGATGCTTTGGGTGTGGAGCACACGATTTGGAAGGTTTCAGATCCACAAAAAATTCAGCATCTTCAAGCTATCTTTGAGCAAAAAAGCATGGTGATAAATGATGGTCATCATCGTTATGAGAGCGCTATAGCGTATCGAGATGAAATGCGTGCTAGGGGCAACTGGACTGAGGAAGATGCGTTTAATTTTTATATGTGCTATATGGTGCCTGTTCAGGAGGAGGGCGTGATTGTTTTGCCCACGCATAGGCTACTAAAGAATTATAAGCTGACTCCTGAGGTGTTAGAGGGGTTTAGTTGTTTCTTTGGGATAGAGGAAATCGAGCCTACGGCAAAGGCTATTGAGGCGTTTTTGGGTAGTCGTGTTGGGGAGCATGCGTTTTGTGTTTATGATGGCAAGAAAGCCTGTGGGTTAACGCTTAAGCATGATAGCACCGTTTATGAGTTTATTGAGGCGTATGTTTCTAGGGAAACCAAGGTTTTTGATGTTATTATTCTTCGGGATATCGTTTTTA
Source organism: Candidatus Bathycorpusculum sp. (assembly GCF_009778815.1). Classification (NCBI taxonomy): domain Archaea; kingdom Thermoproteati; phylum Candidatus Bathyarchaeota; class Bathyarchaeia (SeqCode); order Bathyarchaeales (SeqCode); family Candidatus Bathycorpusculaceae; genus Candidatus Bathycorpusculum; species Candidatus Bathycorpusculum sp. The sequence goes on along the minus strand of NZ_WRFL01000006.1, from coordinate 10,334 downwards.
GGCAGGTTTTAAAAACGGGTCAGTTAGATCTTGATGATACCATACTCTATGAGCGCTGGACTAAGGATGCGCTTGCAAGAGTAGATAGTGGGGAGGCATCAATGGCTTTTTTGGTTAATCCAATTCCGGCGAAGACTGTGGCTGAGATTGCGGTGCAGCATGAGCTTTTGCCTGAAAAAAGTACTGATTTCTACCCTAAGCTTGTCTCGGGGTTGGTGCTTATGGATATTTCTGTTGGAGAAAAACTGTAAGCAGTATATCCGAGTTTAGTTAGCATATATGTTGGCATCTATATGCCAATGCCATATACGAAAATATGATAGGGCAGGTGATTGATGTACAATATTTTTTTATTTGCATATTGTTTTGGGCGGCATGGTTTGTGGCAGGTTGTATTGGCCCTAAATACTTAGAGTAACAAGGATCTGAATTATTTTTCACAATCCACCACGCAAAGCGTACACATCTTCAATTAATTTGTTTTTAGTTGTAATATCGTGTTTTTGCCATATTATGCGGCATACTTCAGGTATATCGTGAGATTATCTGTTGTAGATAGTAATATTGTCCACTCAGTCAGCGCTGTTTGAGACGCTATCTATATAAAACGGATTTTGTCCGATTGTATTTTATAATTGAGGAGAAAACATGACACATCGCAACACACCCCAACTATTTATTAAGATACATAACTTAACAGTAATAAAAATGAGGCAAAACAAATGACACACGAAGAAACCCCACATACACCAATCGCAAAATACACCGCAGAACTCATCGGCACCATGATTCTAGTAATCATGGGCTGCGGTAGCGCAGTCATCGCAGGCAGCACCATAGGCAACCTAGGCGTAGCATTCGCATTTGGTCTCTCCGTCATAGCAATGGCATACGCCTTTGGCCGCATCAGCGGATGCCACATCAACCCAGCCATCACCATCTCCATGTTTGTCGCAGGCAAAATCGACGCACGCGACACCGCATTCTACATCGCATTCCAAAGCATAGGCGCAACCATAGGTGCAGGCATACTCTATATAATCGCATCCGGCAACCCAGGCTACAACATCGCATACAATGGCCTAGGACAAAACTCCTTTTCCACATCAAACAACGGCTTTGGCCTAGTTCCAGCCCTAATTGCAGAAATCGTACTAACATTCATCTTCGTCTTAGCCGTACACGGCGCAACACATGAAAAATCACCCAAAGGCTTTGCAGGCATAGCCATCGGCTTAACACTGACCCTTGTCCACCTAGTCGGCATACCCCTCACCGGAACATCAGTAAACCCTGCAAGAAGCTTAGGACCAGCACTCATAACGGCCATCTTTGACAGCACCACCGCACTGAGCCAACTCTGGGTATTCTGGGTAGCACCCATCATCGGCGGCATCCTAGCAGCCCTCGTCTGGAAAATCTTCAAAAAATAAACAACTAACACCCTCTTCTTTTTTTAACTCCTAAACAACACACAAAACCAACCAACCCCCTCACAAAAGTTATTACCACACCACAAAACTTTATCCAACAATCAGGATAAAATCTAAAATAGGGTACTAAAGCACAACAAAGTTAAAGTAAAAAATGGTTATTTGACGAATTTTGTGGGCTGACGCTTAAAACGTTTCTTACAGACCAAACTGCAGAAATGATAGGTATCGCCCTCATAAGATATCTTAAACTTTGCAGTATTCTCGTCGAGAACTGCACCGCAAACGGGATCACGCATTGACATCAGGTGTCTTAAAGCCTCAACAACTGAAGCTACTTGCCCCCTATTATGGCTAGCGGTAAACCAAGTTTAAAAACACCGACAGTAAAACAAGTTTTAAACAGACACATAAAACAAACTAATAAAAAACAAAACACAACCTAAGAAAAAACAAACACCCCCAAACAAACCACCCACATAACCATGAAAAACTGCCAGCCTAAAAAAATTACAACTACACAGAGTTTAGTTTCTGATCAAACAAATAATGACAACAATAAAGCACAAAGACATGCGTGTTAATACGCAAATCAAATATTGAGGGTACAACAATCTACCTATAACTAACAGAGCGAACTTGAATAAAGAAACGCTTAACTGTAGAACTATCAATAAATGAGGTTGAGAGGAAAAAGTATGCCGTTCAATCTATTCCGCAAAAAAAAATCCGAAGACAAACCGCTTTCCACAGCTCCCCAAGATGAAACCCAGTCGCCAGAATACACCACTCAACCCCAAGAAACCACAGAGATGCCCAACACTCAAACCACCACCAACTACGAAGAAGAAGAGGAAAACGCACCATTTGAACAATCAAACAGACAAGAAACCCTCTCAACGCCTCAAGAACCAGAAGAACCCGAGCTACCTGCTCAAATAACAAACGTCATAGTAGATAACAATAACCCCAGCGAACCCCAAGAAACAGAGCCCGCCCCATTTGTGCAAGAAGAAAATTTTGATACACCCATAGAAGACACACAAAAGTCACAAGAACCCGAAGAGGCACTGCCTGCCCAAGAAGACCAACCACAAGAGCCCCCTGTTGCGGAGGCTCCAATTGTTGAACCGACTGCTGAGAAGCCAGAAGTTCTAGCTCCAGTAGAAGCACCAAGTAAGGCCTATCTAAAGGCTATGCCGCTAAAGGATCTCTCAGATACCGAAAAAGTCAAAGCAGAAGTCAGTGAAGGAAATATAATTATTTTACGTGTTACACCTCTGGCCGGCAAAAATATAGAAGATGTAAAAAAAGCCGTAAATGATCTTTTTGAGTTTGCAGAAACCAGCGGCGGAGACATTGCACGCCTAGGGGAAGAACGAGTAGTTGTTTGCCCTAAAAATATTAGAATTTGGCGGGAGAAAACTCCTGCGCCAGTTGGCAGTAGCAATGAACCACTGCCCACAGTAGCCTAAGATGTCTAAGGGTAGTCTAAAAATATTAGAAGGGGCGGGAGAAAACTCCTGCGCCAGTTGGCAGTAGCAATGAACCACACTATAGAAGTCTAAAGGTTTCTAACGGTGCGGGAACCACTGTGTTTATGCCTGCTTTATTGTCCAGAAAACCGGCAAAGTTTATGGTTTTTTGTTTTTCGCCGTGAACAACAAAGATACGTTCAGGTTTAGGTGAGAGATGTGTGAGGTAGTTGACTAGCTGTCGGCGGTCGCTGTGACCTGAGAAGCCCTCTATGGTGTTTACGCCCATCTTGACGCTTAGGGCAACCATTTTGCCTTCGTTGTCCATCATGGTAACCTCACCTATGCCTTTCTGTACGCGTCGGCCCATGGTTCCTTCGATCTGGTAGCTGACAAAGATGATCGAGTTGCGCTCATCTGAGGCCCAGGTCTTGAAGTACTCAATGACTGGACCACCTTCGAGCATACCGCTTGTTGCCAAGACGATGCATGGGTCGCCGTCCATTATGCTTGAGCGTTGGCGGGGGTGATCAACAATGGTAAAGTAGTCGGATTGGAAGGGATTGACTTCTTCGTGAAGGATGCTGTGGCGAACTTCTCGGCCCAAATACTCGGGATAGGCTGTGTGGATGGCTGTGGCTTCGCTTATCATACCCTCGATAAATACAGGTGCTTCTTTCATCATACCACGTTTCATATAGCCATCAATGACTAGCATGATTTCTTGTGCGCGTCCGACCGCAGGGACTGGTATGAGGACTTTGCCTTTGCGTTCAAGGGTTTGATTAATGACTTTGGTTATAGCTTCTTCTGCTTCAACTCTGGAAGGTACAATGTCATCGGGTCCGCTGTAGGTAGATTCGGTTATGACGGTTTCGATGCGTGGGAATTCTGTTGCGGCAGCTTCTAGGAGCATGGTGCGTCCGAATTTGTAGTCTCCGGTGTAGACGATGTTGTGTAAACCTTCGCCTATGTGGAGGTGTACCATGGCGCCGCCTAGAATGTGGCCGCTGTTATGAAGAGTTAGTCGGATATCAGGTGCGATGTCGGTAACGACGCCAAATCTTAGGGGGATAGTATGTAGGACGCATTCGCGGACGTCTTTTTGGTCGTAGAGTTGGGCGACGCCTTGTTTGTTGGCGACATCGAGGTAGTCGAGTTGGAGCATGGTCATCAGATTGGAGGTTGGGGCAGAACAGTAGACGGGCCCGTCATAGCCGTATTTGTAGAGAAACGGAACTAGACCGCAGTGGTCGAGGTGGGCGTGGCTGATGACTACCGCGTCAAGGGAGTCCATTTGGAATTCGGGGGAGTCAAATCTTGGGAAGGATTCAAAGGGACGGTTACTGCCGGGGTGAATGCCGCAGTCTAGAAGTACGCTACTTTCGCGGGTTTTTAGCAGAAAGCATGATCGTCCGACTTCTTGGGCACCGCCCAATACTGTGAGGCGTATGTCTCCTACGTCGTAGGTTTTGGGTCGGAAAATGCGTTCGCCCACGGTGCGCAGGATGCGTTCGCGTTCTTTACTCTCCGAGTGGAGGTAGTGACGCATATGGGTAACGATTTTGGATTTAATGGGAGGACTGCGTAGTATGTGGGGGCGCCATTTGGTTTTTTTTATGATTTCTTGGAGAACGGCGCCGTTTCGGCCGATAACTAGGCCGGGTTTTTTGGTTTCGATTATGATTTCGCCGAGGCTGGGGTCAAAGTTTATGTCGGTTATTTCAGCTTCGGGTGCGATGAGTTCGCGGGTTATTTTTTCGGCTTCTACCTCGGGTATGCGAACAGAGGGGTCTGGCCGTATGACGATTCTTTTGCGGATGACGCCGACGATTTCAGCTACGATGCTGCTTTGGTCGACTAAAATTTCGGGGCGTTTAGTGTAGACCGCGAGCATAGGACCTTCGTATTCTATACGGGTAACTTCTGCTTCGCGGGGAACTTTTTGAAGGATGTATTGGCTTATTTCGATTTTGTCTTTTTCTTTTTCTTGGGTTCGTGCCACAGTTTTAACTTCCTGCATGCAACAGTTTAGCTTTCTCTTCGGTGGTTAACTCTGTATAACCGTGTTGGTTGATAACTATGATGTTGTAGTTGTTGCCTGAGGCTACGTCGCGTTTCATAGCGGCGTTAACAGCTCGAGCGATAATTGGCAGAGTTTCAGCTATGGTGCTGTTTTCTTTGAATTTGTCTTCCAATACACCAAGTGCAACAGGTGAGCCGCTACCGGTGGATATCATTTTTTCCTCATGTAGGCTACCATAGGGGTCTAAGTTGAAGACATGGGAGCCGGTATCGTCAATGCCGCCAACAAGAACTTGAGTTGAGAGGGGGATGTAGCGTGCGGAGAAGAGTAGATTGGCTACTAATCGTGCAGCTGAAGCCACAGGGATGGGGCGGTTCATGTTGATTTTGTATAGATGCGCATTAGCAGTTAGGATGTCTACTACGCGTTGGGCATCAGCAACTGTGCCAGCAATAGTCATGCCGATATGATCGTCGATTTTGTAGACTTTTTTGCCTGCCGTATGAGCAATATAGTAACCCATAGTTACACGGGTATCAGAGGCCAAGATCACCCCGTCTGTACAGACTACGCCTATAGTAGTTGTTCCCTTAAGGACTAATTCATTAGCTGGATTATTTTGTGACATAGTTTTGTGCTCCCTAAAACTCCGTTTTGCGGAATGCCATCCACTCAAGGAAGATGCACCATGTAATCTTTCTGTGAACCTAATTAATATTTCGCCAAAGAAAAACAGAGAAAGCTTTTGAGACCAGAGACCCTATCTGGGTTTTTTGCACCATCAGAACAACTAACCACCTTTTTAGAATCGCGCTATCCTAAATGTTTTTAAGATGCCCAATCTTTGAGTCAGCCAATTGGCGGGTGAGTGAAGTCTCCCATCCGTTCCGCCAATAAAAATAAAACCCGGATCAGGGAGGCAAATATAATTGAAGATACAAACTAAAGATTTAGCAGTAATAGCAGTATATGGTGCCCTCTATGTGGCGCTGGCCGTTTTTTTTGAGCCTATATCTTATGGAGCCATTCAAGTTCGCGTGGCTAATGTGATGCTTGCGTCAGTGCCGCTTTTGGGCATAGCAGGGGTTTTTGGACAGGCCATGGGCGTTTTTGTTGCCAATTTGTACTCACAACTTGGCCCTATCGACCTGCTGAACACTATACCATCTTTGGCTATGTCTTTCATAGTTTTCTATGTCTATAAACGCACAAAAAATGATTACACAGTCATTGGAACCTGCATTGCCTATTCGGTGGTCTTGGGAGTGACAGTTGGGTGGATGCTCAACTATGTGTGGAACGCACCATTGCTAGCCACGATGGCATATGTTATGCTGGGAAACATCATAGCAAGTGTAGCTCTTGGATGGCCGGTGTTTATGGTTCTTAAGCGAATTGGCGTGTTTGAACAATGGTTTAACAGAGGCGAAAAATATGCGTGATAGTAAAAAGTGTGTGGTTGTGTTAAGTGGGGGTTTGGATTCGGCGGTTGTTGCGTATTGGGCTAAAGCTCAGGGTTATCAAATCTATCCGTTGACCTTTAATTATGGTCAAATTGCACTCAAAGAAACTCTAGCCGCGCAAAAAATTGCGCAGGCGCTCAATACCACCACCAAAGTCATTGATCTCTCTGCGCTCAGAGATATCTATGGGGGTGCGTCGTCTTTGGTGAGCCGTGATATTCCCCTTACCTCAGAGTTTAGCGATTCTATCATCGTGCCTTTTCGTAATGCGATTTTTCTCTCTGCGGCTGTTGCATATGCTATAACGGTGGGTGCAGATCAGGTTTTCTATGGTGCGCAGGGTTCTGATGAGGCTTGTTATGCTGACTGCAGGCGTGAGTTCTATGAAGCTTTTGAGAAAGCCGCTCAACTGGGAACTGAGCGGAAAATTAGCATAGAGGCCCCTTTTAGTAATAAACTCAAATCTGAGGTCATAGAGGAAGGCCGCAAGTTAGGTGTTCCGTTTGAGTTTACGTGGTCATGCTATCTTGATGGGGCCATACATTGCGGCAAATGTGAAGCTTGCGTTAATCGCAGAAAAGCCTTCACCGCAACAGGTACCGCTGACCCTACAAAATACAGAACAAGCACAGAATAACAAGAATTAGCGCAAATATACTAAGTCAGTATAATACATCATAATTAGTACAATATACTATAGTAAGTACACCTATTTGCAAAAATATATTAACCCACATAGCAAATTAATACAGATATTGGAAATTTGGACAGAGCGGATTATTATAAATCGTCAGGTGATATGGTGAATTATGATGCCGCACTGTCCAAATTGCCGACTATAAAGACTCAATACTAACTAATAATTCTTTTGAAACCAACAACCAAACACACACGCAACCCAACAAAACACAATCAAACCAAAATAACCCACCAATAACAACACCAACAATCAAAACACCAACCACTGTCAGAAATAACCAAGATAACAACAACAATTCACCACAAATGATCCGGCACAAAAAAACAGACAAGCAGTCTACGGTTATATAAGAAGCGGACAAAGTAAATGTGATGAATACACAAAACTCCCCGCAGGTAGCAGTTATTGGCGCTGGACCTGCCGGTTCCTATACAGCACTCCAACTAGCAAAGCACGGCATAAAAACAGTAGTTTTTGAAGAACATCCCCAAATCGGGCAACCTGCTCACTGTGCCGGACATATCAGCATTCGAAGTCTCAAAACCTTGGGACTCTATCCCCTAGAGGGCATCGTTGAGAATACGTTTTGTGCAGCCAACTTTTATTCGCCACACGGCACCAAATTTACTTTACATCTCGACTGCCCAGTCACCGCAGCCCTAAACCGAACATACCTTGATCAATACATAGCAAAACAAGCCCAAAAAGCAGGCGCCGAGTTTATACTAAATTCTCGAGTACAAACACTGCTCATACAAAAAGGCACCGTAACCGGCCTCAAAGTAAAAACAAACAACACCGACACACACCTAAGTACACCCATTGTTATAGATGCGGAGGGAATTTCATCACGACTTCTGCGCCAAACCGGTCTAACACCGCTAAAACCCAGCGGCCTTGTCTATGCCATAGAAACCGAGATGGACAACATAGAAAACATAGAGAAACACGCAGTGGAGGTTTATTTTGGCAAAGGGTATGCACCAGGATTCTATGGCTGGGTTATTCCAAAGCCCGATGGCACCGCCAAAGTAGGTCTAGCCACAAACCAAGGCGACCCACGCAACTATCTCAAACGCCTCATGACCAAACACCCCGTGGCCTCAAAACAACTCTCAAAAGCCAAAATCCTAAACGCCAACTATCACGCAATTAGTTTGGGAGGCCCAATACCACAGGCCTGCAGCAACGGCTTTTTAGCAGTTGGAGATTGCGCATCACAAATAAAACCTACAACAGGCGGCGGAGTCATCTTTAGTTTAACCGCGGCCAAAGAAGCCGCAAACACAGCAAACCAAGCCCTAACTAGGGGTGATGTTTCTGTAAAAACGCTGATGAGCTATCAGAGGCGATGTACAGAGTTGTTTAGTTTTGATTTCAAAACAATGCTACAGCTGAGGCACTTTTTAGATTCACTCTCCGATGAAAAATTAGATGCGATGTTGCGAGTATGCAGTAAACTTGGCGTCGACAAAGCCCTGCGCGGTGTCACAGAAATCGACTACCAAGGCAAAATGCTACTAAACGTTGCAACAAAACCCGCCATGATAGCCGCACTCGCATACTTTGGACTACTATACCTCCACAACCACAGCTAACAGCATCAACTATTATTGTTGCTACCGTTGAACAACCTGCCGTCAAATTAGACAAAAGGCACCAGAGCTGTAGCCGAGGATGAATATATTTGGGTAAGCAGTTATATGAAGGCATAAGATCATATCAGGCAGATAAATGAAACATATATCGTGATGTTGATGACAGAAAAAGACCTGGGATATCGTCGCATCCAATGCACTGGCAGAGGTGCCTACATCATCAGCCTCCCCAAAGGCTGGGTTGAAGACATAAACTTGGAACGGGGCAGTGAAATAGCTTTCAACATTCAACCCGACAACACTCTCCTATTGACCCCGCGCAAAATCGCCGAAAAACAAGCCCAAAACACCACCATCAAACCCAAAGAATACAGTATAAACATCGATCAAAAAGAAGATATAAAATCTGCCCTTCGTATGACCCGAGCCCTCTACACCATAGGTGCCGACATCATCCACATCCGCTTCAAAAACCAAGAAAACACCCAAAAATACAAAACTGAAACCAAAAATTTTGTCCGCGACACCTTCCTAGGCGCAGAAATCATCGACGAAACCCCAAACCAAATCACCCTCCAGATCTTCATCAAACACACAGAGTTTGGCATAGAAAAAGCCGTCCGCCGCATGTCCATCGTGGCACTATCCGCCAACCGCAACGCCATAACCACCCTCACAGACCCCAACCCCTCACTATCAGAAAGCGTAATCCAAACCCGAAACGAAGTGAACCGACTCGGACTCTACATCATACGCCAACTCAAACACGGCATCGAACATAACCTCCACCGAGAACTCGGCCTCCAAACCCCCAAAGAGTTTTTACTCTACCGCATAGCCGTCAATGACATCGAAAACATTGCAGAAAACGCCCTCAACATCATCAACAACATAAACGCCTTCCAAAAACTCCTTGACAACCAAACCCTGTTCATAAAAGAGCCCGTAGACGAAGAAATCCATGAACCATTAACAAACTACTATGCACAAGCCCAACAACTCTATGAAGATGCAGTAAAAGCGATGTTTAAACGGGATTACAAAGATGCAGAGAAGCTTATCTCAAAACGAGAAACATTTGTGAATCTAGAAAAGGACCTGATGATGCTGATTTCAAGCAAAAAACTGGACCCCAATGTTTCAGCGATTCTGCGTCTAATCTTTGACAACGCTAAACGCATCATGGATTACGCTAGAAACCTATCTGAACTCACACTAAATCTCACTGCAGAAGAACTCTGCGCAACAGTGACATATAAGTAAACCATAAAAACATAAACCGAAATACCCAGTTTTTACAAGCAAAAATGATAAAATATCCATTCAGAGCTTGTGATTAAATTCAACCAAGTTAAGGTCACTCAGCTTTAGCGTATTCCATTATTTAAAGGTAAAAATCCGGAGAAAAACTAAATCACCAAGTTAACGGTTTATCGGTAGATTGATAGAAAAATAGTTAGGAAAATGAAAGTCATCTGCTCATTATACGCATTGTAATTTTTTATTCGCCGCCTCACGTACGTCAGTGTATTTGGAATTTTTTGCAATATCAGCTAACGCTTGTTGATCATCGATCTTTTCAACCGCCGCCAAACACACAATAGAATATTTAGCGTTTTTAGCAATATCAACCAACATT